>NZ_AOMB01000005.1 GCF_000336675.1 Halococcus hamelinensis 100A6
CCCACGGCGGCCCGATTCGAGCCATGGAATCGCCTTCGGGGCAGCGGCAGGGTCGGTCGCTCGCGGGACGGGACGTCGCGGTCGTCGGCGGTGGGTTCGGCGGGCTGTCGGCGGCGTGCTACCTCGCCGACGCGGGGGCCGCGGTCACCGTGCTCGAAAAGAACGACCAGGTCGGCGGGCGCGCCTCGCAGTTCGAACGCGACGGCTTCCGGTTCGACATGGGACCCTCGTGGTATCTGATGCCCGACGTCTTCGAGCGCTTCTTCGGCGCGTTCGGGAAGGAGCCGACCGACTACTACGGCCTCGAGCGCCTCGACCCACACTACCGAGTCTTCTTCAAGGACGGCGACCGGATCGACCTCACGCCCGACCGCGACCAGGTCCGGGCGGTGTTCGAGTCCTACGAGGACGGCGGCGCGGCGGCCTTCGACGACTACCTCGAACGAAGCGAACGGACCTACGAGACCGCCCTGGAGCGGTTCGTCTACACCGACCGACCCCGGTTCCGCGACTGGGTCGATCCCGACGTGATGCGCTCGGCCCCGATCGGGCTGAGCCTGCTGCGCTCGATGGAGTCACACGTCTCGCGGTACTTCGATCACCCGAAGCTCCAGCAGGTCATGCAGTACACCCTCGTCTTTCTGGGCGGCTCCCCGAAGAACACGCCCGCGCTCTATACCATGATGAGCCACGTGGATTTCAACCTCGGCGTCTACTACCCCGAGGGGGGCTACGGCGGCGTCGTGGACGGCATCACCGACCTCGCGCGTGAACTCGGGGTTACATTCGAGACGGGCGCGGAGGTCGCGGAGATCACCAGCAAGCGCGACGGGTTCGTCCTCGACACCGCCGCCGGCGACCACACGACCGACCTCGTAGTGTCGGATGCCGACTACGCACACACCGAGCAGGACCTCCTCCCCGAGCACGAACGCCAGTACTCCGCCGATTACTGGGAGAAGCGAACCCTCGCGCCCTCGGCCTTCCTGCTCTACCTCGGCGTCGAGGGCGACGTCGACCCGCTCGCCCACCATACACTGGTGCTCCCCACCGACTGGGACGGCCACTTCGCGGAGATCTTCGAGAAACCGGCGTGGCCCGACGACCCGGCCTACTACCTGTGTGTGCCCTCGCAGACCGACGACACCGTGGCTCCGGATGGGCACTCGAACCTCTTCGCGCTCGTGCCGATAGCACCCGGCCTCGACGACACGCCCGCGATCCGCGAGGAGTACCGGCAAAAAGTCCTCGACGACATCGCCGAGAACACCGGCGTCGAGCTCACCGAGCGGATCGTCGTGGAGGAGACCTTCTCGGTCGACGACTTCGCCGAGCGGTACAACAGCCTTCGGGGGACCGCCCTCGGCCTCGCCCACACCCTCAGCCAGACCGCGCTGTTCCGCCCGCCTCACAGGTCGAAGGCGCTTCCCGGACTCTACTTCGCGGGCGGGTACACCACCCCCGGGATCGGCGTGCCGATGTGCCTCGTGAGCGGCGAGCACGCCGCCGAGGCCGTGATCGACGACCACGCCCGATGAGCGTCGCGGAGCGCGTCCGCCGGGGGGTGAGCCGCCTCGGGCGAGCCGTGCCACCGGACTCGCTCGCCGGCTACCTCCTCCGGCTCTCGCGCCCGCGCTTCTGGCTCTATCTGGCCGGGCCGGTGGCCGTCGGCGCGGTCTACGCCGCGTCCGCGCCCGCCGACCTCCTCTCTCCCACGGCCCTCGCGCTGTTCGCCTACTTCCTGGTCCCCGCGAACGTCTTCCTCTACGGCGTCAACGACGTCTTCGACGCCGACATCGACGCCGAGAACCCGAAGAAGGGAGGTCGGGAGGTTCGCTACACGGGGGACCGAGCCGTGCTCGCCGCCGTCGCGGTGAGCGGCCTGCTGATGCTCGGTTTCGTGCCCGTCCTCCCCTTCCCCGCGCTCGTCGCGCTCGCGGGCTTCGCCTTCCTCGCGGTCGAGTACAGTGCCCCACCCTTCCGGTTCAAGACGACCCCGCTGCTCGATTCGGTCTCGAACGGCCTCTACATCCTGCCCGGCGTCGTGGCCTACGCCGCGCTCGCCGGCGACCTCCCGCCGCTCGCCGCCGTCCTCGGGGGGTGGCTCTGGGCGATGGGGATGCACACCTTCTCGGCGATCCCCGACATCGGCCCGGACAGGCGAGCGGGGATCCGGACGACGGCCACCGCGCTCGGCGAGCGCCGGACCTACGCCTACTGTGGCGCGTGCTGGCTCGCGGCTGCGGTCGCCTTCTCCCTCGTCCACGTCCTGCTCGGGGCGCTCTTGCTCGCGTATCCCGTTTTGGTGGCCGCCATCGCGCGCTCGGCGGTCGACGTCGAGCGCGCCTACTGGTGGTATCCGGTCGTGAACACGGTCGTGGGAATGATACTGAGCCTCGGCGGCGTCTGGGTGTTGGTGGTCGGTGGCTGAGTCCTCCCTCGGGACGGCCACGGCCCGGGAGCGCATCGAGGCGCGGCTCGACCGGCTCGTCGCCGAGAACCGGTTCACCATCGCGGTGGTGTTCCCGGCCGTCGGCGCAGTCCTCCTGCTCGCGAGCGCCGCGGACCTCGTCGGCCCGCCGCTCCAGTTCAACCCCGGCCTCATCCTCCTCGGAACGCTCGTGATGCGCCTCCCGCTGGTGGCGGGGGTCGCGCCGCTGGTCGACCGCCAGGCCGCCGTCGGCATCGGCGCGCTCGTGGCCTACGCCTTCGGCATCGAGCTCGTCGGCGTGACGACCGGCTGGCCCTACGGCGAGTTCGAGTACCTCGTCGAGCTCGGGCCGATGCTGTTCGGGCAGGTGCCGCTCGGCCTCCCGGTCTTCTTCCTCCCGCTGGTGCTCAACAGCTACCTCCTCTGTCTGCTCCTGCTCGGCGAGCGGGCGCGAAACCGCGCCGTCCGACTCGTCGCGGTCATCGTCACGGTCCTGTTGGTCGACGTGGTGCTCGACCCCGGCGCGGTCGCGGTCGGCTTCTGGAGCTACTCCGGGGGAGTCTTCTACGGCGTCCCGGTCTCGAACTACCTCGGGTGGGTGCTCTCGGCGACGGTCTCGGTCGTCGTCCTCGACTTCTCGTTCGACCGCGCCCGCCTCACCCGCCGGCTCGAAGACTGCGAGTTCATGCTCGACGACCTCGTGAGTTTCGTGGTGCTCTGGGGGTCGGTCAACGCCGTCTTCGGCAACTGGATCCCCCTGCTGGTCGCCGTCGCCCTCGGGGCGGGTCTCGTGGTGACCGATCGATTCGACGTTCCGGTCCGGTCGACGGCCGAAGGATAGGAAAAGAGCCTCGTTCGTCAGCGCATCGGGGCCGCGCCCTCGGGCCCGTGGTGGCGCGTCGGAACGTGCGCGACCGTGCTGACCTTCGCGAAGACGGCGTCGGGGTCCTTGTTCCAGAGCCAGTGCCACCGGGTGCGCGCGAGCAAGGAGAGCTTCCGCGCCGTGCTCAGTTCGGGCGTCGCCGAGAGCACGTCGTAGTCGCGCTCGCGGATCAGCCGATGGTGGTCGGCGTAGAGCACCGCGGCGAGGAGGACCGGGAACTGGCAGTCCTGCGGGAGGTACTTGATGCCCGCGACGCCCTCGCGGTAGCGCTCCTCCGTGCGCCGAAGCTCGCTCGCCATCAGCGTCGCGAAGTCGTCGTCCATCTCGAAGCGCTCGATCTGATCCTCGGTGACGCCGTGTTCGTCGCGCACGGTCTGCGGGAGGTAGATCCGGTCGCGCTCGATCACGTCCTCGCGGACGTCGCGCAGGAAGTTGGTGAGCTGGAAGGCCTCGCCGAGCGTGCGGGCGTGGGGTCGGGCGGTGTCGGGGTCGTCCGGGTCCATCACCGCGGTCATCATCTCGCCGACCGCGGCCGCGGAGCCACCCATGTAGGTGTCGAGTTCGTCGTGGTCGGCGTAGCGGCGTTTCGTGATGTCGGTCGCCATCGCGTCGACGAACTCGTCGACGGCGGCCTCGGGGATCCGATACTGGTCGCGGAGCTCGCTGAAGGCCGCGAGCACGCTGTCGTCGGTGTCCTCGCCGAGCGCGGCGCGGCGGATGGCTTCGAGCCGGTCGCGCTGTTCGTCGGGCGGCGGGCCGTCGGGATCGTCGACCACCTCGTCGGCGACCCGGAAGAAGGCGTAGAGGACGTAGGTCGCGTGGCGAACGCGCTCGGGGAGGAGCCGCGTCGCGACGTAGAACGTCGTCCCCGTCCGCCGATGGATCGCCTTGCTTTCGGCGAGCTGGGTTCCGTCAACCATGTCGTTGTGTTCCGTTCGGGCGAGAGCGACTTATGTGTTTGTACGTTGTAACATCTAAGCAGGAATTATAATTCATACGTCACTTCGTTCGGCGCGGGTTTTCGCACGCCGGCGAACGATTCCGGGCCGGATCCGAGGTTACTCGTCGAGCAACTGTTCGGCGAGGATCGGCACGAACGTCCCCACGTCGGTGACCATCCCGACCGCCTGGGCGGAGCCGCGGTCGAGGAGCTGTGTGACGGTGGCGGGGTTGATGTCGACGCAGATCACGCGGGTCGAGGAGGGCAGGCAGTTGCCGACCGCGACGGAGTGGAGCAGGGTCGAGAGCATGAGTACCATGTCGGCCTCGTGGGCCTGCTCGCGGATCGCGTTCTGGGCTTCGACCGCGTCGGTCATGGTGTCGGGGAGCGGGCCGTCGTCGCGGATCGAGCCCGCGAGCACGAACGGCCGGTCGTTGGTCACGCACTCGTACATCACGCCCGACTCGACCAGCCCCTGTTCGACCGCGTCGCGGATCGAACCCGCGCGGATGACCTGGCTGATGGTGTAGATGTGGTGTTTGTGGCCCTTCCGGGGGTGGTCCAAGGTTTCGGTGTCCATCCCGAGCGAGGTGCCGTAGACGTCGCGTTCGAGGTCGTGGACCGCGAAGCCGTTGCCCGCCGAGAGCATGTCGACGTAGCCCTCGCGGACCAGCCGCGCGAGCGCTTCTCGCGCTCCGGAGTGGATCAGCGCGGGACCACAGACCGCGAGCACGGAGCCGCCCTCGCGCTTGGTCTCGGCGATGGCGTCGGCGACCTTCGAGATGGTGGACTTCGAGGGGCGCTCGGAGGAGACCCCGCCCTGCATGAAGCCGAACGCGCCCTCCCTGCCCCGCGGTCGTTCGGGCGGCCGGACCCTGATGCCGGTCTCACCGGTCACCACCAGGTCCCCCTCCTCGATGGCGTTCAGGACCTTGGTGTACGCCCGAACGCCGTCCGAACTGTCGTCCGCCGCTCGCGGCTCGCTTCGCTCCCCGCTCGCCGTCGAGTCGCTCCGCGACTCGTTCTCCTCCACTACCACCGCACAGTCCATCTCGATGCGCTCGACGGTGACCCACTCGCCGTCGTGACGGACGTCGGTCGGGTGGTTGGTAGTGGAGTAGAAGTCGGGGGGAACGACCTGGTCGTCGGGCGCGGGGTCGAGGCTCGCGTCGACCGGATGGGAGGGGTTCGCGCCGTTCTGGTGGAGTTCGTGGACGATCGACCGAAGGTCGTCCTCCGTGTCGGCGAGCACCGTCAGCCGGGCGTAGGACTCCTCGACCTCGGTTCGACCGACCCGGAACTCCTCGACCTCGAAGGACCCTCCCAGATCCATGATCGCGACGAAACAGGACTGCATCATCCCCGAGTCGATGATGTGCCCCGAGAGCTCGACCTCGCGTGAGACTGTCATACCCATCCATTCCGGGGGGTGAATAAGTCGATTGTGGGTCCGGTCAGCCCTCGACGTGGCGCTCGACGGTCCAGCGGTGGCCCGTCCGCTCGCTCAACCGGCGATAGAGGTTCCGGAGCCCCGCCGGATCGGTCTCGGGCAGGACGTGGAACTCGATCCGGCCGTCGCGGACCGCCACCCGGAAGACGTCGCTCGTCCCGGTGTCGTGGACGAGGTAGAGCGCCATCGGGAGGTCGAACCAGTCGCCGTAGGTGTAGGGCCCGTCGTCGAACACACCCCTGAGGAGGTCGTCGAGGTCGTCGTCGGTGTGGTCGGCGGCGGGCGAGAGCGAGAACACCGTGGTGCCCTCGTATTCGAGCCCCGCGTGGCGCGAGTAGCGCCGTTCCGGACGACGGGGGATCGTGAACGAGGGTTCGTTGGACATGGCGACTGACGGGGCAGTCTACGGGATTCTGAGCCTTATATCTGTGGCCGGCCGACGGGGTTATTCCCGTCGCAACCCTCCATCCACTATGTGCGGACGCTACACCCTCTTCACGCCGCCAGACGACCTCGAAGACCGCTTCGGCGCGCGATTCGAGCGCTCGCCCGAACCCCGGTACAACGCCGCACCCGGCCAGCACCTTCCGGTGATCACGAACGACGCGCCCGAGGCCATCCAGGAGCTCCGCTGGGGGCTCGTGCCGAGCTGGGCCGACGACGAGTCGATCGGGAATCGCCTCATCAACGCCCGCGCCGAGACCATCGACGAGAAACGGAGCTTCCGTGGTGCCTACGAGTCGCGGCGGTGTCTCGTGCTCGCCGACGGCTTCTACGAGTGGACCGAGACCGACGACGGCAAACAGCCCTACCGCGTGCGGCTCGAAGACGAGGCCCCGTTCGCGATGGCCGGCCTCTACGAGCGCTGGCAGCCACCACAGAAACAGACCGGGCTCGCGGAGTTCGGCGGTGACGACGAGCCGAACCGCGAGACCGACACCGTCGAGACGTTCACGATCATCACCACCGAGCCGAACGAAGTCGTGAGCGACCTCCACCACCGGATGGCGGTCGTGCTCGATCCAGCGGACGAAGGGCACTGGCTCGCCGAAGGCGGCACCGACGTGCTCCACCCCTACGAGGGCGCGATGGAGGCCTACCCCGTCTCGACGGCGGTCAACAACCCGGCGAACGACACGCCCGCCCTCGTCGACCCCACACCGGCGTAGCTCTCCAGCCCCCGGCTCGCGAATTTCGTAGCGAGGGAAAGCGCTATGTCCGCCTCGGGAGGGGAGTCGGTATGCGACTCGCACGCGCTCGGACGACCGACGGGGTCGTCGCCGGCGAATACGACGACGGCACAGTGATGGCGAACGACACGAGCTATCCGCTCGACGCGGCCGACGTCGAACTCCTCGCACCCTGTGAGCCGTCCGCCTTCTTCTGCGTGGGCCGGAACTTCGCGGCCACGATCGACCAGATGGGCTACGACAAACCCGACCGGCCGGACTTCTTCATCAAGCCGCCCGTCTCGCGCCACCCGCCGGAACGTCCGATCGAGTACCCCGAATTTACGGACGAACTCACCTACGCGGGCGAACTCGCCGCCGTCATCGACGAGCCGTGTACCAACCTCGCGCCCGAAGACGTTCCGGATGCAGTGCGCGGCTACACGGTCCTCAACGACCTCGACGCGCTCGACCAAGACGGCCGCACCGCGCGAAAGGCCTTCGACGGCTCCGCGCCGCTCGGCCCGTGGATCGAGACCGACGTCGATCCGTCGGGGATCGAGATGGAGACCGTGATCGACGACGAGGTGCGCCAGGAAGCCACGACGGAGCAGATGCTGTTCTCCCCCAACGAAGTTGTTTCGTTCCTCTCGGAACGGTTCACGTTCGCACCGGGCGACGTGATAGCCTTCGGCAGCCCGGCGAACCCCGGCCTCATCGAGCCCGGCGACGAGATCGCGATCACCTACGAGGGCGTCGGCACCCTCAGAAACACCGTCGCCGAGTGAACCCTCGATACCGCCCTCAGAGCGGGTCGTGCTCGAAGTCCGTGTCGACGTCGACCCCGAGGCGGTCGGCGAGCGTGGGCGCGACGGCACGCGCGTCGACGGTGTCCGGAATCGACGCGTCGGCCGCCGGACCACCCACTCCGTAAAATCCGTCGACGTCCCCGCGCCCGTGTGAGCCCCCGACCTTCGTCGCGTCGAGCGAGACCAGTCCCTCGTCGCCGAAGAAGAGTTCGCACGGGTCGAAGCCTGGTTTCGCGTGGATATCCATGTCACGGGCGTAGAACGGCGCGTCCGCATCGTCGCGCCACCAGTAGTACTGGAACCACGCCGAGGGCTCGGCGACGAGCACGAGGTCGCCAGCGTTGGGGTGGGCGACACCCCACTCCTCCTTCCCGCTCTCGCCGAGCACGTGCTCGACGCCCTCCAGCCCCGAGAGCGCCTCGCGCGCCGCCTCGACCGCACCCTCGTCGGCGTAGACGTGCGTGACCTGGTGGTCGACCATCGCGAACGCGGTCGAGCTTTCGAGGTCGACCTCCTCGCCGCCCTCGCCGTCGTCCCGTACCTGCAGAAGTCCCGCCTCACGAAGCGCGCGGTTCGGGTACACCGGCGTGTCGACGTCGTGGAAGCCGTACTCGCTCGCGACGTGGACCGCGGTCTCGTCCCAGCGGTCGTCGCCGCGGAGCGAGTCGAGGAACTCCCCGACCAGTTCGTCGACCACGCCGATGGCTTCCGCCAGTTCGTCGCTGCTCGGGCCGTGGGCGAGCCCGGCGTAGTCGAGATGGGGGACGTAGACCCAGAGCAGGTCGGGGTCGTAGCGCTCGACGGATTCGCGGGCGGCGTTCAGGATCCACTCGGAGGAGGTCTCGTTCGCGCCCGGACCCCAGTAGGTGTGGAGCGGGAAGTGGCCGTAGTCGGCTTCGAGTTCGTCGTAGAACTCGTCGGGGTTCGTCCAGCAGTTCATCTCGAGGATGGTGTTCTCCTCGTCCTCGATCGGCGACGGCGTGAGCGCGACGTCCGCGCTCGTCCCGATGAGATGCTGGAAACAGAACACGCCCGTGGTGAGCCCCGCCTCGCTCGCGGTCTCCCAGAGTCGATTCCTGTTCTCGCGGTCGCGCTCCCAGAGCGCCACCGAATCGGTCTCCCGGTCGTACTCGCCGTTCGCGACGTCCCCGTGAGCCGCGGGCGACTGGCCGGTGGCGAGCGTCGATTGAGCGGGAAGCGTGACCGCCGGGAAGGGCATCCCGAGGTCGGCGCGGGCGGGTTCGGGGACCAGTTCGGCGATGTTCGGCGCGAGGCCCGCGTCGACGTGCTCGCGTTCGAGCCCGATCACGTCGAGTACCACCGCCCGGCCCGCGTCGGTCATGCTCCGCCCTCCGCGTCCGCCCTGGCGTCGGTGTGTCGTGCCACGTACTCGGTGAGCATGTCGAACTGTGCGGCCAGGCGGTGTTCGTCGACGCCGAGCGGGGCCTTGAAGAACGAGGCGAGGTGGGGCTGGAGCCCGCCCTCACCCTCCCTGTCGGCGTAGGCCACCAGCCGCGCGAGGTCGAGCACGAGCGGCGCGGCGAGCGCCGAATCCGAGCCCTCCCAGGTGAACTGGAGTTTCATCTGCGTATCCAGAAAACCACGGAATCGGACGTCGTCCCAGGCGGTCTTCCAGTCGGCGAGCGCGGGCGTGTAGTCGATCCGGACGCGGTTGTGGAACGGCTCGTCGAGGATCCCGTCGAGCACGCCGCCCTTGCTGTCGAGCTTTCCGGCCTTGTTCTCCTCGTCTTCGAGGACCTCGCCGTCGCCATTCCCCAAAATATTGTGGCCCTCCCAGGACTCCACCCGGAGGTTGCGGTCGGCGAACATCGGCGCGAGCGCGGACTTCATGAGGGTTTCGCCGGTCTTTCCGTCGCGCCCCATGTGCGGGACGTTCTCGCGTTCGGCGAGTTCCCGGATCCCGGGGAGCGCGTTCGCGGCGTTCGGGGTGAAGTTCACGAACGGGTAGCCCGCACTCAGCGCGGCGTAAGCGTAGAGCGAGCTCGCGGGCAGCGGGTCGTCGTCGTCGAGTGCGGCCTCGATGGCGTCGACGGTGTCGTACTGTGTGGGGTCGTGCGGAACGGGCTCCGAGGAGGCGACGTTCACCACCACGACCCGGTCGAGGTCCTCCGCCTCGGCGAACGCGTCGTAGTCGGTTCGGATCTGGTTCGTGATCTCCCGAAGGGAATCCGCTTCGTCCGCGGCCTCGTCGGCGAGGCGTTCGACCGTCGTCCCGCAGTTCCGCGCCGTCCCGACCTCGATCCGGTCGTCGATGGCTGCGAGGTCGTCGCGAACCGCGTCGAGCGCCGCGCGACCGGGTACGCCGTTTCGCTCGTGGAGTGCTTCGGCCTGCTCGACGACGCTCCCCGACTGGACGTCGTGCCCGCCGAAGACCAACGAGTCCACGAACGGCAGGTCGAGCGCGTCGCACGGCGGGCGCTCGGTCACCATTCCTTCGGTGCCGGTCACGCCGTTTGCGATCGCCCGCGCACCCACCATCGCTGTCGTGGCGACGTTGCCGCGTGCGCCGACGAGCCAGACGCCGGTGGTCACCGGTATCGCCCCCGAGGCGACGGAACACCGACCTGGGGTTCACATCCTTCGAGTCCCACTGCATCGTTCCGGAGCGGCGTTACGAACACGTTCGATGATCGGTCAGGAGCGCATTTACCGCTTCGTATGTCCGACTTCCGAGCGGACGCCTTCGTAAGCGGTGGTCCGAGGGTCACGTCGTGGCGTTACTCATGGAGATACTGCTCGTAGAACCCACCGGCGGCACGGGCGAGTTTGCTGAGATAACCGACTCCGTAGAGCCCCACCGTCTCGCGAGCGGTCGGTGTCATCGCGTTGCTCAGTCGGCCGTAGAACTCCCGTGGCCGGAGCGGGAGGAACTTCCGCGGGTCGAGCGGGTGTGAGCTCCCGGACCGTTCGGGGTGATAGCGCCGTCGCTGGATCGACCCGCGGCCGACCCGGAACTGCTTTCGAAGCCACGCCCCGAGCGTCGTCCGTGCCGGATGGTAGACGGTGATATCCGGCTCGAAGTACTGTGTGAGCCCCGCGTCGTGAACACGCTGACCGAACTCCCCATCGCCGCCGGAGATCAGGCGTGAGTCGAATCCCCCGACGTGCTCGAAGACGGACCGTCTGACCGTCAGGCAGGCGGTGACCGTGAAGTGCGCCTCTTCGAGGTATCGTTGGACCGTGAACCCCAGGGCGCGGTCGTAGGTCGCCGTCAGCGAGTCGTCGCCCACGACGTACGTCTCGATGTCACAGCCCATGTAATCCCAGTCGTTGGCCTCGGCCGACGCGACGACCGACTCGGCCCAGGTCGGCTCGACGGTCATATCCGCATCGATGAACGAGACGAGGGATCCACGAACGTGCTCGATACCTCTGTTCCGGGCGGCGTAGGAGCTCTGGATCTCGTCCTCGATCAGCAGGGTGACGAGCTCCGGGTACCGCTCGCAGTACTCCCGGACGACCGCCGGTGTCGTGTCGTCGGAGCCGTTGTCCACGACGACGACCTCGTAGCGGGCGGTCGGGTAGGTCTGTGCGACCAGTGATTCGAGCGTCGTTCGGATCCCGCCCGGGTCGTTGTAGACCGGCACGACGACGGAGAGCCGTGGCGGATCCGCCGCGTGTCGGGATGAGGAAGGCATGATATTCGGTTGTTGACCAGGGACGACTTAAGTTGTCGAGAACGCCGCCGGGTTCGAATGAATCAGGGCGGCGGTTCGTGAAACGTCATTCAACATCGTTGAGGACTTATACGACGATTACGTCTCCCACCATGGTGTTTAAATAATGGACGGTGCAGGCGTGGGCGAAAGTGATGACTCCGAGGGGAGGGACCAGGTCGTCTCTCGGCATCCGACCAGACGGCGCGAGTACCTGAAACTGGCGAGCACGGCCGCGGTGTCTGTGTCTGGCTTATCGATGGCATCCGGGCAGGTCGCCGCAGCCAGAGTGGGTGGTGCCCAGTTTGATAGGGTCGTAAACATGGTCTCGGATGCGGGGTGTGACCCTACTGGCGGAAGCTCCTGTCACGACGAGATCATGGAATACGCCGCTGACGATACGCTGTTGAAGTTCCCGGAAGGAACGTATCGTCTCAATACAGGTCCAAACACACATATCGAGCTCGATGAGTACGACGCACTCGGTCTCGTTGGCGAGAACAGCAACGTCACGTTCAAGTTCACCAGTGGGACTGATGGATACAAAGATATTGACGTCACCAATATAGGGAATTTCGTCTACGAAAACATCGATTGGGACATCACGGCGAACGACTGTGCGCCGGGCTTCGCGGTTCGAGCCCGCGACCACCTCCACATCGAAAACCTCGCAGTCCGCGGTCGTCAGGACAAGAACGGTGGCTTCACTCTTCAACCGGGGATCGCGAACGCCAGTGGGGAAGGATATATCAAGAACTTCTCCGCGACGGATGGGTGCGAGATCGGGAGCGTCGAACGGAACGGCGTGCTCGTAGCGTCCGGACGAAACAACGGCACCCTCCGGTTCATCGACTGCCACCTCGAGGAGTTCTCGAACAACGGTATCTACGCCGCCGCCTCCGGCGGCCCGATCCAAGTGGAGGGTGGGACGTTTCGAAACTCCGAGCCCTCCCAGCTTCGGTTCTCGGGTGAAGGGAGCTACGTCGACGGCGCGACCGTCGAGCTCGACATCTCGAAGATGCCCCGAGAGTACGGCGAGCAGATCGAGAACGCCCGCGGGATCTGGTGGGAGACCAAGAACACGACGCCCCTCCGCAGCGGCGGCGAGATCCGGAATACGGACGTCGTGATGCGAAACGCCGGGCCGCCGCCCCTCGAAGAGACCTCGCCCAACTCCTCGGCCGGCATTCTGATCCCTTCCGGTGGCGTCACGATCAGGGATTCCACGGTTCGGATGGACATCACGCCCCGCCCGGCGATACACGCCCAAGGGCCGCTTCAGTCGGACCTCCCCGAGCCCTATCGGGTCGTGATGGACAACGTGACCGTCGAGGGGTCCGCCAACGACTGGGCGGCCGTCCAGATCGAGGAACGGCCGGGATCGGTGATCCGAGGGTGTGAGTTCGATATCGGCTATCGCAACGGGATCGTGCTCGCCGAATGCGACGACTCGACGGTGGAGAACACGACCATCAACTCGCGATACGGTGGGGGTCGGCCGATAGTGCTCTGGGGCACGGAAGCCAGTATCGATAACGTCTCGACGAACAGCGACAACCCGTTGCCGGATGGAAGCAACGGCGATTCGATCTACGGTCCGAGTCCGGTCGGTGGTGGCGGCGAAACGGAACCACGAGAGGACGTACTCACGATCGATAGCGGCGGGTCACAGGTTGAATACACGGTTGCAGCGAGCGAGGGGATCGAAAAGAGCACCGCGAATGGAGCCTCAATTGAGGACAGCGATACTATTTCGAGAAGCGTCGCAGTCGGTCGAACCGGAGAGAATGATCCCGATAGTTACATACTGTCCGGCGAGTTGGTCGTGCTAGACATCGAGGGAGACGCAACAGTAACGCTCGGTGGAAGACGGGTCGAACCGAACGGGTATTTCGACAACGTAGTGACGGTCAATGGAGAAGATTCAAGGAGTGAATACACGCTTGCTACGAGCGGTGTCCTCAACAAAACCGGGGCTAACGGGGCCACCGTCGACAACAACGACACAGTACGGGGCTCGACCGCCGTTGGCGAAGTAAACGATGACGTAGACAGCTACAAGTTCTCGGGTGAACTCGTCGTCCTTGATGTCAGTAGTGGAGTAAACGTAACGCTCAATGGTAGACAGATAGATCCGAATGATTATTTCGACAACGTAGTGACGATCGATGGCAGCGATTCGCACGCGGAGTATACACTCACCACGAGCGGTGTCCTCAACAAAACCGGAGCGAACGGTGCTACCGTCGACACCAACGACACAGTTTCGGAAACCACCGCCAGCGGACAGGTACATGGTGGTATCGACAGCTACAAATTCGTCGGCGAAATCACAGATTACAACATCAGTGGTAGTGCAGATGTGTTGGTGAACGGCAAGCCGATATGAGACGAGAGTAGCCAAATCGTACGGCCTCTTGCAGAATTTCCCAGCATATTTATATAAAATATTTTGAATTTCCCTACTGGTATCACGAGAGGGTATTCATGTCAAAGAATTTATATGAAAAATTGTACCGATCAATCTCCGTATTTTGGGGTAGCAACGTAGTAGTCGCTACTGAAGCAGGTCAAGATAGAGATGCTCTAGATCGTCATTCAGGTCAGATATGTCGAAGTTTTTGCGAACGTACGAAAGCCCCGTATTAGCCATGTCAGAACGCTGTTTCGGATCCAAAATGAGTTGTTCAAGCCGATCAGCTATTGCGAACGGATTCCGTGCAGGAACAAGGAACGCCGACTCACCAGGGGATACAGCCTCCCGAATGCCACCAACGTCCGATGCCACGATCGGTAGTTGACTCGCCTGGGCTTCCAATAGTACCATCCCGAACCCCTCCTGCAAGCTTGGAAGCAGAAAGACATCCGAAGATGATAGTTCATCGACGACGCCCGACCTGCTTTTGTTTCCGCAGAGAGTTACAGTGTCACATAGATCGTTTGCCTGTATCAATTCTCTAAGGTCTTCCTCAGATGACCCCCCACCAACGACTCGGTACTCGATATCCGTGTCGGGCAAACGTTGCAAGAGATCTTTGATGGCGAGAATGCCGTATTCGATGCCTTTTACCTTCTCAAGGCGGGCAACTGTAGTTATTGTTATCGTATTCGTCTCATTCTGGTCATTCACGTTGTCATTCGTCCTAAACAAGGAAGGGTTAATGCCGACGTGATGAACGCGAACCTGAGACGGATCAGCACCAAACTCTATCAGTTTCTGACGTGTGTATTCCGTATTCGCTAAAAGGCAGTCACACTGCTCGAATAATTCGTTATAGATATCACCTCCGTGCTTCTCCCCCTCGCGTATGCCCCACCCATGAAACATCGTGACAAACGCATCACACGCACCGGCTTGGTCGAGTTTGGCAGCCTGACGGCCGATGTGCCCAAAGTGAGCGTGTAGTACATCCAGATCCGAATCAAGTATTGGACGTGCCTGATAGCTAAATCGCCCTGCGTTTCGTATCCCGTCACTAACTGCGATATCTACAAGCGTCCGTCGAGCGTCTGCGGGCCCGGACTGCAGGAGGTCGGCGGAGTTGCGGACTGCCCCGATAAGCGATGCGAGTGGGGATTTCGGAGAACCAGTTCGAACTAAGCGGTTAAATATGTTATAATCACTTACCTCGGGATGATGGACGGCTTCGTCGGAGATAGTGGGAACAAATATAGGGACGTCATGACCACGGTCGATCATACCAGTGATCTGATTTAGAATGAACGTCTTAGACGTCTTTGGAAATTCGTTCGCCATTACACCGATCTTCATGCCTTTTGGTTCCACCATACGCATATATGATATCCGATTTTCAGTCGGCTACCCGCATCTACCAAGATTCGTAGAGTGTTTTACGTCTATGAACTAATATCTGTCAGTATCTATTCTATTCCCGTTCAGTAAAACGTCAGCGTTCCCATTGAGGTCTATATTTGTTAGATCATTTGTGAATTTGTAACTGTCCCATCCACCTCGAACCTGTCCGGATGCTGATGACCCCTGGGTATTGTCATTTGGATCAACAGTTGCACCGTTCGCGCCGGTCTTTTCGATTGAGCCTGTAGTTGAGAGGGTGTAACTCGCGTCCGAGCCTGCTCCTCCAATAGTCACTACGTTGTCAAAGTAATCGTCCGGATCTATCCGGTCGCCATTGAGCCTCACTGTTACATCACCTTCGGTGTTGAGAACCACCAATACTCCTGTAAATTTGTAACTATCCGTGTCGTTGCTGACCCGCCCGGTCCCCGTTGAGCCAACCAGATCATCGCTACTATCGATCGATGCACCATTTGCACCCGTTCGATTCAACCGCCCGCTCGTTGCCAACGTGTACTCGCCCCCGGATCCGCCATCTTCAATCGTCACCACGTCGCCAAAGTAATCGTCCGGGTCTATCCGGTCGCCGTTGAGAGTTACTGTCGCATCACCCTCAACATCGAGGACGACCAGTGCGCCCGAGAACTTGTAGCTGTCAGCGCCACCGTGGACCTGGCCGATCGCCGTCGAACCAACCAGCTCGTCATTGCTATCGACAGACGCACCGTTCGNGTCAGCGCCACCGTGGACCTGGCCGATCGCCGTCGAACCAACCAGCTCGTCATTGCTATCGACAGACGCACCGTTCGCACCCGTTCGACTCAACCGCCCACTCGACGCCAACGTGTACTCGCTTTGGACGTCCCCACCATCGATCGTCACCACGCTGTCGTAGTAGTCGTCCGGATCGACTACTTCACCGTTGATTCTTACTGTCGCATCCCCGTCCAAGTTCAGTGCTACCAATTGCCCGGCGAACTTGTAGCTGTCAGCGCCACCGTGGACCTGGCCGATCGCCGTCGAACCAACCAGCTCGTCATTGCTATCGACAGACGCACCGTTCGNGTCAGCGCCACCGTGGACCTGGCCGATCGCCGTCGAACCAACCAGCTCGTCATTGCTATCGACAGACGCACCGTTCGCACCCGTTCGACTCAACCTCCCGCTCGACGCCAACGTGTACTCGCTTTGGACGTCCCCACCATCGATCGTCACCACGCTGTCGTAGTAGTCGTCCGGATCGATCCGATCGCCGTTGAGTCTCACCGTTGCATCACCCTCGACGTCGAGAACGACCAGCGCACCCGAGAATCCGTAACTATCGATACCTCCATCACCCCCCTGACCGGTCGCCGTACTCCCCGAAATATCGTCGTTGGGGTCAATGCTCGCACCGTTCGCGCTCGATTTCTCCAGCTCGCCACTCGCCGCGACCGTGTACGAGAATCGCCCCCCGTCACTCGCGATCGTAAGTTGGTTCGAGAGGTCGCTACCGGAATCCTCGTTGGGTACCGGGCACGAACCGCTGTCCGAGAGGTTGGACTGGGAGACGGACGACCCGTCCTCGACGACCTGTCGGTTCGTTACGTCGATGGTGCTGTTTCTCACCCGACAGCCATCGGAGTTCACGACGACGACGCCGTCGCGGTCGGAACCGTCGTGATGAATGCAACAACCATCGACGAGGGAGTCCGGGCGGTCGACCAGTTTGATCGCCCCCTTACTGCTGGCACTACCCGTGATGCTCACGTTCCGGAAGACCGCGGAGTGGGGTTCGGCCGGTGGTTCGTACGCGCCGCCGTCGGGTTCCTTCCCGAGGACGGCCCGAACCCCGTCCGGGTCGACCCCGATACGCGTGTTCCGCACCTCGAAGTGGCCCGCCGTCGACTCCGCGACGATCCCGCCGCTGGTCTGGGACGTCGAGCGCACGGATATCTCACAGTTGCGGATGGAGACGTCCACTGGCGTGTAGTTGTGGCCCATCTCGATGCGTACCCCACGGTAGTTGAGCGCCTCGTACGGATTCGGCGCTTCGCTGGCATCGGCGTCCACCTCCAGACTGGCCCCGTCGATGTAGCTGTTCTCGCTCCCGAGGCGGATCTGGTTGTTGTCGTTGTTGCGGTAGNGCTCTGAGGTTCGTCACCAGTCCCGTCCCGCTCTCCGACCGTACGATCGGATAGAAGAAGTCCTGAACCCGCGGGTTGCCCTTGTCGGACCCGACACCCGGCGAGTATCCCGGTTGCCCTTTCGGGATCGAATCCCTGTGTATCCCCTGACCGATGAGTTCGACGTCGTGGACCCGGATGTCGTCGTCGCCCGCGATGTGGAGGGCGGGCGTCGCCCCGTCGGCCCGCTGGTCGATGTCGATACCCTCGAACAGCACCCCTTCGCCCCGGTCGACCACCAGGACCTTCTCGTTGAAGTCCTCCGGAACCGTAAAGCGAGCGTCCCCGACACCCAGAAACCCGACGTTGGTGAGGCCGAGAACCGCGTTCTTCTCGGTGATCTTGTACTCACCCTCCGGGAACTTGAGCAGGGTGTAGTCGTCGGCTGCCGCGGTGATCTGGTCGTCGCAGGGTTCGTTTCCCGACGGGTCGCACCCCGCGTCCTCGACCATGTTCACGGTCCGATTGAACTGGATNCTGGATCCCCCGACGCGTGAACGCCGCGCTCGCCGACCCCGACAGGAGTCCCGCCGACCCCGCCGCGGCACCCGCGAGTTTCAAGTACGAACGTCGGTTCACCGATAGCCCCGCTCCCCCTCCCCATAGTTCCCCATCACTCCGTGGCATCATCACATAAAGAAACTCGCACCGTAAAAAATGTTTTTCAAGATCAACACCATGATGGAACCATTCGTCGATCGTCGTTATGTCGAGTCGGCTCGTTCTGAAACGATCGATTCTCGTGTCGTGAGACGGGCGGTAGCGGTCGATAGCGCGCGTGACGGCCGGCGAACCGAACCGCTCATGAGGGTCCGTTGGCGAACCCGAACGATGGACGGAGCTCCCGGAACGGTGGTTCGTCGTCCGGACGGAGGGGGACGATGAACACTTGGCAGCGTCGGGCGCTCTATTCGGCGGTCTCGCTCGGACTCCTGATCCTGGGCTACGCGGTGGTCTACGACTACGGGATGGCGACGTTCGAGGGCGAACCGACGACGTTTCTCCACTCCCTGCAGGTGGTCGTGGAGACGTTCACTACGACGGGCTTCGGCTCCGATGCGGGCTGGACCAGCCCCGCGATGAACGTCATCGTGATCGTGATGGACCTCACGGGGGTCGCACTGATCTTCCTCGCGCTCCCGGCGATCGTCTTCCCGCTGCTCGAAGAGACCTTCTCGACCAGCGCGCCGACCCACGCCGACCTCGACGGCCACGTCGTCGTCTGTGAGTACACCCCACGCGGCGAGACCCTGATCGAGGAGCTCGAAAGGCGGGAGATCCCCTACGTCGTGGTCGAACCCGACCGCGACCGGGCCGACGACCTCCACGAGGACGGGGTGAGCGTCGTCTACGGCAACCCCGAATCGGAAGCGACCCTGGAACGGGTGAATCTGGATGCCGCGCGGGCGCTGGTCGCCGATTCGACCGACGAGTCGAACGCCTCGATCGCGCTCGCGGCGAGCGAGAGCGGGACCCGCGTCATCGCGTTCGTCGAGGACACCGACGTCGCCGACTATCTCACCTACGCCGGCGCGGACGACGTGTTCTCGCCGCGGCGGCTCGTCGGCGAGAGCCTCGCGGACAAGGTCACGACGGCGGTCTCGCCGGAGCTCCGCGACGCGATCGAGATCAGCGACGAGTTCGAGGTGGCCGAGCTCACGATCCAGCCGGGGAGCGACCTCGCGGGCGTCACGATCGCCGAGAGCCGGATCACCGAGAACACCGGCGCGCACGTCATCGGGGCGTGGCTCCGCGGCGCGTTCGTCAGCCCGCCGGGCCCCGACACCCGTCTCGACGAACACTCCCTGTTGCTCGTGGCCGGCCGGGAGGAACAGCTCGAAGCCCTCAAACGGATGACGACGGCCGAAACCAGACCCTATCGACGTGGGAACGTCGTCATCGCGGGACGCGGCGAGGTCGGGTCGACGGTCGACGCGGCGATCGCGGCCGACGGGCTGGCGTCGGTCGTGGTCGACCTCGCCGACAAACCCGGCGTGGACATCGTGGGCGACGCCACCGAGGAGGCCGTGCTGAAGACCGCCGGCCTCGACGACGCGCTCGCGGTGGTGCTCGCGCTCCCCGACGACACCCAAACCGTGTTCGCGGCGCTCGTCATCCGGGAGCTCTACCCCGACATCGAGATCCTGGCGCGGGCGAAGGAGACCGAGAGCGTCGGGAAACTCTACCGCGCCGGCGCGGACTACGTGCTCGCGCTCGCCACCGTGAGCGGCCGGATGTTGGCCTCGACGATCCTCGACGAGGACGTCATGGACTTCGACAGCCAGATCGAGGTGCTTCAAACTACCTGTCCGAACCTCGCGGGTCGGACCCTCGCCGAGGCCGACGTCCGTGCCCGAACCGGCTGTACCGTCGTCGCGGTCGAGCGCGACGGCGAGATGCTCACCGACATCGGCCCCGACTTCGAACTCCGAACGGGCGACGAGGTGGTCGTGGTCGGGACCGACGAGGACGTCAACGGCTTCACCGCGTTGGCGGAGTAAGAAAATATCGGCCAAAAAACATATGCCGGCGGTCGGGCGACGCATGCTGTGCCCTCCCATATTCGCACGGTAGCGGTGGTCGTGATGCTCTGTATGGTCGTTCTCGCGGGCTGTAGCGGGTCGGGAGGCGCTGGCGGAAACCAGGCGAGCGGTGCGAGCGGTGGGGGCGGGAACGCGAGCGCCGGGATGGGTGGCGGGGGTGCCAGCGCCGGTGGCGGTGGAGCGGGCGAGGCCCAGCGGGCACAGCAGGTCCCACAGGCCATCATCAAGACCGGCCGCGTCCAGCTCGGGGTCGAGAACTTCAGCGTGGCCCAGCGAAACCTGACGCGGGCGACCCGAGAGGCGGGCGGCTACGTCAGCGCGTCGAGCGAAAGCACCTACACCGAGTCCGGCGAGAACGTCACCCGCGGCGAACTCGTCCTCCGAGTTCCCAGTCGAAACTTCACGGGACTGTTCTCGCAGGTCAAGAGCCTCGGAACGGTGCAGAACGCCGACAGCAACACCACCGACGTCTCCGGAAAGCTGGTCGACCTCCGGGCCCGGCTCAACAACTCGCGCGCCCAGCGCGACCGCCTCCGCGCGCTCTACGACAACGCCAGCGACACCGAGGCGACCCTCGCGGTCCAAAAGCGGCTCTCGACCGTGCAGTCGCGGATCGAACGCCTCGAAGGCCGGCTGTCGTCGCTCAACGACCGGGTCGCCTACTCGACCATCACGGTGACGTACGCCGAATCCAGCCCGAGCGCGCCGCCCGAGCAGTGGTACGACGTCGGGGTGGTCAGCGCGCTGGTCTCGTCGATGGAGGGTGTGGTCACCGCGATTCGGGCGCTCGTCGTCGGATTCGCGTACGCCGCACCGTACCTCCTGGTCTTCGGGGTCCCCCTCGCGCTGGTCGGCTACCTCGTCCTCCGTCGGCGAAACGCACTCTGACCGGCACGGGTTTTTGCACCGGGACGGCCAAGGCAGCACATGAACTTCGACGTCGTTCGGGGTGACATCGCCGCCCAGCGGGCCGACGCGCTCGTCAACGCCGCCAACACGGGGCTGGCGATGGGGTCGGGCGTGGCGGGCGCGCTCCGGCGCGGGGCCGGTGCGGGCATCGACGACGAGGCGGTCTCGAAGGGACCGGTCGACCTCGGCGGGGTGGCGGTCACCGACGCATACGACCTCGACGCCGAGTGGGTGATCCACGCCGCCGCGATGCCCCGGGGCGGGAGCGCGACCGCCGAGAGCATCCGCGACGCCACCGCAAACAGCCTCGAACGCGCCGACGAACTCGGGTGTACCTCGCTCGTCCTCCCGGCGCTCGGGTGCGGGATCGCGGGTTTCGACCTCCGCGAGGGGGCACGGATCATCGGCGAGGTCATCGCCGAGTACGAACCCGCGTCGCTCACCGACGTCCGGCTGATCGGCTACGACGGGGACGAGGTCGCGACCATTCGCGAGGCCACACGCGAGAACTGACGAATCCGATCGACGGGCCGAACGGGGATCCGTAACCGGTCACTCGACCTCGACCGCGAGGCCGTCACGGGCGAACCTGACGTCGCCGTCGTAGTGCGTTTTCACGGACGCGAGCATCTCCTCGTGGCGGCCCTCGGTGTGGGGGTAGAGGTGGGTGAGGTAGACCCGCCCGACCTCGACCCCCGACTCGGCGAGCGTCTCGCCCACCTGGCTCGGCGTGGGGTGGCCCGAGACGTCGACGTCGTCGGGAAACGAACAGTCGTGGGCCAGCACGGCCGAGCCGTCGGCGAAGTTCGCCAGCCCCGCGAACGCCTCGCTGTCGGCGCTGAAGGTGAACGCCGGCCCGTCGTCGTGGGTGAAGCGGTAGGCGAGACAGTACATCGAGTGCCGGGTTTCGCGGGCGTCGACGTCGAATCCCGCGAGCGAGAACGACTCCGCGACGACCTCGCGAACCCGGAGGTCGAGCCGGCCGTCGAGGTACTCGTGGACGTCGAGGAGGCCGTCGATCAGGTCCTTCGTGCCCTGCGGGCCGACGACTTCGAGATGCTCCGCGCCCGCGAGCCACCGGGCCTTCACCAACGGGAGGAGGTCCGCGACGTGGTCGAGATGGTGATGGGTCAGGAGGACCGTCGAAACCCCCTCGTAGCCCGTCTCGGTTCGCGCGAGCGCGTTGAGCACGCCGCTGCCGCAGTCAACGAGCAGCGAATCGTCGTCGGCGTCGAGGAGGAGTCCGGTCTGGGAGCGCCGGCCGCTCGGCATCGCGGCCCCCGTCCCGAGGAAGGTCACCTGCATAGCGAATCGGAGGACGGAGCGGGCAAAAGCGTTGCTCGCCGGCGTCGTGCTCAAGCCGAAGGCTCATGACTCTCACCGATGCACAACGGACAATGACAGCCTCCGAGGGCGAGCGCCGGGGCTTTTTCGCGTACTACCGTGAGTACGCGAAGTCCGGGCTCCACGCGGCGAGCGCGGCGGCGCTGACCGCGCTGATCGGGATCGCGAGTTTCACGGGCATCCGGTGGTTCGTCCTGGTCGCGATCGCGGTCTACGTCCTCCCGCCGGTGTTCCTCTACTCCACCGGCGAGGGTGAGCGAGTGCCGTCGGTCGTCGGCGAGGACACCGGTGGATCCGACGACGGACGCGGGTCGGGGGATGGCGAGAACGGGCGAACCACCCACGAAACTGAGACCGGTACCGGCGGTGACGCCGTCGGGAACGACACCGTCACGGATCGGAGGGCGGAACCCGACGAACACGACGCAGGAACCCAGTTCGACGCGGGTTCCGACGACGGGGATTCGACGGCCGGAACTCGTGACCGGAGTCGAGACCGGGACTCGGAACCGACGACGACGGCAGCCGAATCGGAGGACGGATCCGAAACCCCGGAGACCGACGACGAGCCCGAAGCCGGGCCGGAGGACGAGAACGAGGACGAACCGGCCGACGGAGGAGGTGCGGATCCCGAGGTCGAACCCGGTTGGGAGACGGTGGACACGCCGACCGAGGAGTCGTTGCTCGACGTGGTCGCGACCCCCGACGGCGCGTACGCGGTCGGCGAGAACGGGATCGTCCTCACCCGGGAGGACGACGGCTGGGCGGCCGCGGTCGAGGGCGGTCCGACGGCGAACGGGAACCCGCTCCGCGGCGTCGACGCGACCGCCGACGGCGGGGGGGTCTGGTTCGCGGGCGACAGCGGCGTGCTCGGGCGGTACGCTGAGGGGAAACTCACCGACCACTCCGCGCCGGAGGACCAGACGAGCACGTGGACCGACGTCGCGGTCACGGGGCGGGCGGGCGACGAACGGGTCCACCTCGTGAACGGCTCCGGCGAACTCCTCCGGGGGCGATACGACGACGGCCGCGTCTCGTGGGGCGAGGTCGAAAAACCCGGCAGCGGGTCGAGCATCTCGTCCGTCTCGTTCGTGGACGACGACCGCGGCTATCTCTGCGATACCAGCCAGGGCGTCTACGGGACCACCGACGGCGGCGAGAACTACGAACGGGTCGGCATCGACGACGCGAACACCGCCTTCACCGGGGTCGACGCCGCCGGGTCGACGGTCGCGGTGGCGTGTGACGACGGCGCGGTGTTCCGGTACGACGGTTCGGTCTGGACGCGGCTGCACGCCGCCGAGACGACGCTCTCGGCGATCGACCTCGCGGGCGAGTCGGGGCTCGCGGCGGGCGACGCCGGAACGGTCGTCGAACTCGTGAACGGAGGCTGGGAGGGAATCGAGACACCGGTCGACGCCGACCTGGCTGGGGCCGTCGCCAAGGATGGGTCGAGCGGCTTCGATATCGCCGTCGGGACGGGCGGGACGGTCATCGAACGTGGTGCGAACTGACTACTCGGCCCACTCGACCATCCGGGCGTAGCGCTCGTCGGACGTGAGCGCCTCGCGGTCGCCGACGAGCACGAGCGCCTTCTTCGCCCGCGTGAGCGCGACGTTCACCCGCCGCGGGTCCTCGAAGACCGGCGAGTCCAGCGTGCCGGTCGCGACGAACGAGACGACGATGACCTCCTTCGCCGAGCCCTGAAACCGGTCGACGGTGTCCACGGTCACGTCGGGCACCCGCCGGCGGATCGCCGCGGCCTGGGCGCGGAACGGCGCGATGACGCCGACGTCGTCGGGCGCGAGACCCGCCGCGACGAACGCGTCGACCGTCTCGCCCACCCTCTCGACTTCGGTGGGGTTGGTGTTGCCCCGCGCCGTCCCGTCGGGGTCGACGAACGCCACGCGGTCGCGGAGGTGTTCGGGGAGCGCGTCGTCGTCCACGCCCGGCAGGTCCGTGAGGTGCTGGGTGGCCACGTCAGGCGAGGCGGGCCTGAGCGCGCCGTCGTAGAACTCGCTCGACGGGAAGGCCTGAATTCGTTGCGCCATCCGGTACTGGGTGTCGAGCAGCACCGACGCGTCGGGATGGGCGTCGACCAGCCGCTCGAACAGCGACCGCGAGAGGTCGGCTGCATCCGTGGCGACGCCGCCATCCGACCGCGCGGACGCCGGATCGGTCGTCGATTCGATCTCGATATCGCTCTCGTCGGCCGCGTCCGCGGCCTGGACCACTGGCGGGAGCTGCTGGTGGTCGCCGACGAGCACGAATCGGTCGGCGAGCGTGACCGCCGCGAGCGTCGCGGGTTCGGTGAGCTGGCCCGCCTCGTCGACCAGCGCGACGTCGAAGGACTCCTCGCGCATGACCCGCGAGCCACAGCTCGCCGTCGTCGCCGCCACCACGGGCGCGTCCTCCAGCTCCCGTGCCCGCGCCTCGGGGTCGCCGCGGGTTTCGAGTCTGAAGCCCTGCATGTCCGCACGGACCCCGTGTTCGGTCCCCACGCGAACGAACTCCTCGAACCCCTGCTCGCGGAGCGCCTCCAGTGCGTTGTCGACCGCGCGGTTCGTGAATCCCGAGAGGAGGACGCGTTCGCCGCGCTCGACCAACGCCTGGATGGTGCGCGCGATGGTGTAGGTCTTCCCGGTGCCCGGCGGGCCGTGGACCAGCGCGCAGTCGTCGGCCCCGACCGCGAGCCGCACCGCCCGGTTCTGGGCGGGGTTGTTCGGGATGAATTCCTCGTCGACCTCCCGAAATTCGGGCTCGCGCCGTCCGAAGAGCACGTCCTTCCGGTCGGGGTCGCCGGCCAGCACCGCGTTGTGGAGCGCCGTGAGCATCCCGTCGACCCCCATCTCCGAGGGGTAGACGTCGAGCCGGCGGAGGTCGACCGGCTCCTCCGTGCTCACCACGACCTCGTCGTCGAGTTCGAGCACCCGACCCATCTCGGCGGTGCCGTAGACGGGGTCGCCGTCGCTCGCGAGCACCACGTCGCCCTCGCGGATCTTCGAGACCGGGTCGTCACACCGCGCACGGAGTTCCCAGCCGCCGTCGACCTCGGTTTTGCCTACTGGTTCGAGGTCGATGAGCGCCCGGTCGGCGTCGGCGCGCTCTTCGGGGGTCTGGGTCCAGAGCTTCGCGTACTCCCGGTGGACCGCACGGCGCTCGGCCTCGATGGCCCGATAGAACCGCGCGAAGTACGCGCGTTCCTCGGCGGGCAGCGCGCTCCCGATCCCCCCCGCCTTCGATTCCTGGTCGAGCCGGCCCGAGACCACCATGCAGGTGTCCTGTTCGAAACAGTACTCACACCGCGCGTTGGCCTCGTAGCCCGTCGGTACCGTCGAATCGAGCGCCATCGCGACCAGCCGGTTGCGCTGGCGGACGACGTAGCCGAGCAAACCGTCGTTGAGCGAGAAGTCCTTCGCGGGCGAGAGGTCGCCGTCCTCCTCGCTCCTGTCGAGCGCGGCGTTCTTCGTGTAGATGAGGGTACCCGTATCGGGTGCGGGTCCGCGCTCCCCAAGGAGAAGCGCATAACAGGCGACCTGGATCTTGTCCTGGAATCGCGGCTCGCTCTTCGTGTTCTTCCCAGTTTTCAGTTCTACGGGGGAACCCCGACGGACCGCGTCGGCCCGACCTTTGAGGCCGTAGCGTTCGCTGATCAGGGTCTGCTCGGAGCGCCACTCGTCCTCGTCGTCGAGCGTGCCCTGCCGGAGCCAGCCGTCGATGGCGCGGGCGTGGTCGGCCACGTCCGCCCGGACCTGCTCGGGGTCGCGGCCGAGGAGCCCGAGGTCGAGACCCGCCTCCTCGACCCGGTCGTCGATCGAAGCCTCGACCTCGCTCCCCCGAAGCAGGTCGGAGAAGACCTCGTGGACGATGGTTCCCTTCACCACCGGGTAATTGAGCGGGATTCCGGACATCGAGTTGAGGTACTCCAACCTGGGACACTGGACCCACGAGCGAACGTCGGTGACGTTCACGAGGTAGTCGGGCTGGAGCACCACCCGCGAATCGCCGGTCGTGGCGTATCCCCCCTCACCGTCGTAGTCGTTCGCCTCGACGCCGACGGTGAGCACGTCCATCCCCGCTCGGGCGTAGTCCGCGGTTTCGGCCCACTTCCCCCAGCAGGTCAGCGTCACGGGGTCGGCACGACCCCCGTCCGGTCGGAGCGTGAGTTCGGCGAGGTCGCGTTCGCCGTACCGGGTCTCGACCTGTCTCTTATACACATCTCTGATGGCGCGAGGNCTCGACCAGTACGCCCCGGAGTTCGGTCACATCGGAGACGGGGCAGGGAGGCGAAAAACGCTATCGATCACCCACATCGCGAGCGGCTCAGCCACCGTAGATCGGAAAGAGGCTGAAGAGAACGTACGAGGCGGCCGCCGACAGGGAGGGCGTGAGGATCCAGAGCATCACGACCCGGCCCGTCGCCGACGGGTCGAAGAGCTCCTGGGAGGTGAAGTCCGCGGGGTCCTCGTCGCCGATCCGGGGGACGTCGGACTCCGGAACGTCGCCGCCGTCGGGCGTGCCGTCGGCGTCGATCGCCTCGGGCGAGTCGGCCGCGAGCGCACCCGTCGTGAGGGTCGCGCTCTCCTCGCCACGGTAGGCCGCCGACGCCGCGTCCGCGATGGTGGTCGTTCGGGTGGCCCGTCCCCAGCCGAGGCCGACGATACACATCGTGGCGCTCACGGCCAGGCTCGCCGGGATCCCGAGTCGCGAGAGCACGGTGATGATGGTGGCGCTCACGCTCGCGACGATGAGGGAGGCCAGGAGGGGGAGGTCGGTGAGGTCGTTGCCGATGGTGTCGAGGGTCCGCCGGGCGATCGTGAACGCGCCGAGGCCGATCGCGGCGGCCGCGAGCAGGACCCCCTGGTCGGCCGTGACCGTACCGCCGCCGACGAGGGGGGCGACCGCGTTGGCGACGTTCGACGCGCCCGCCGAGAACGCCATGTAACAGCTGATCGCGAGCACGACGGCGCTCCAGAACACCTCCTTCGATGTCGTTCCCGGTGCGGGTCGCGGAACGGGAACCGGGCCGGTCCGGTCGACCGTCAGGAGTTCGCTGTCGGACTGGTCGAGCGCGAACCACGCGTCGAGATAGGGATAGAGGTAGCGACCGATCACCGCACACACCCAGAAGGCGACCACGGGGGCGACGAGCCACCAGGAGACGATCCCACCCATCACACCCCAATCGAGGGTGTGGCTGGCGAGACCCATGCCCGCGATCGCGCCGACCGCCGTCATCGAGGTCGAGGCCGGCACGCCGAAGAGGTTCGAGATGAGGAGCGCGAGGCCGACGAAGAACAACACCGCGACGCTCGCCCCGAGGGTGAACTGGCTCGACGGAACGATATCGCCACCCATCGTCTTCACCACCTCCCGGCCGTAGGTCCAGCCACCGACCAGCGCGAAGAGGGTGAAGAGCGCCGCCGCGCCGTTCTTCGAGACCAGCCGGCTCCCCACCGCCGGCCCGAACGCGACGCCGGTCGAGGAGCCACCGATGTTGAAACCGACGAAGACCGCGACGCCGATCCCAACGAGAAGGAGTATCGAAATCACGTGTAACTTATGTGAATGGGGGTCGGTAAAAGGTATCGTTCCGCCCGACCCTGGTTCCTCGACCGGACGGTCGGAATGACTCGGTCCCTGCGAGAGTTTTTATTCGAGAAGGAGGCCAGGCCGGCCAATGTCGGAGTCCGATGGTTCGTTCGCTCGCGACCCGCCCGCGAGCACCGACTTCGCGGACCGTATCGCCGCCGCGGCCGAGATGGCCGGTGGGCTCGCCCGCGTCGTGGACGCCAGAACGGTGCTGGTCGACGACGCGGTCGACGAGGACGACTTCTTCACGGCGGTCGACGGGCGGACCACGGTCGCGAACCGGTACGACCTCGAAAAGGCGGTGCCGCTCGACCTGAAACCCCACTTCCGGGAGGTCACGCGCTACTGGGTCAACGAGCCCTACTCGTTCGTGGTTATCTTCCACTCGACGCGCGAAAACGAGCGGAAGTACTACCTCGTCGAACCCCACCTCACCCGGATCGAGGCCGACCTGAAGGCGTTCCTGACCCGGAAGCTCAGGACCGGGATCACCTACTCGGACGACGAGTCCGTGGCCGATGGCGACGGGTCCCAGCGTGCGGCCGTCATCGAGACCGAGACGGAGCGACTGCTCGAACGTTACGACCTCTACGAGGGGGCCGTCACGGACGCGGGACGTTCGGGCGTTCTCGGCGGGCTGAAACGCCTCCTTCGGCGGGGAGCGAGCGGGGCGGCTGGAACGGCCGACGGACGAAACGATTACGAGGGAGTCTCGGCCCGACCCGAACCCGCGGTGCTCGACGAGGACGCGAAGACGCTCTCGGAGTACCAAGTCGAGAAGCTCGGCTACTATCTCCGGCGGGACTTCGTCGGCTACGAACGTATCGACGGCATCAAACACGACGTCAACGTCGAGGACATCTCGTGTGACGGCTACGACTCGCCGGTGTTCGTCTATCACACCGACCGCGAACAGCTAATCACCAACGTCCGCCACGGCGAGGGCGACCTCGACGATTTCGTGGTGAAACTCGCCCAGCGCTCGGGGAAGGGGATCTCGAAACGCCAGCCCCAGGTCGACGCCACCCTGCCAGACGGCTCGCGCGCCCAGCTCACCCTCGGTCGCGAGGTCTCCGACCACGGCACCAACTACACCATCCGGCAGTTCAAGGACGTCCCCTACACCCCGGTCGACCTCATCAACTGGCACACGTTCAGCATCGAGGAGATGGCCTTCGTCTGGCTCTGCATCGAGAACGGCCGGTCGATGCTGTTCGCCGGCGGGACGGCCTCGGGCAAGACGACGAGCCTCAACGCCGTCTCGCTGTTCATCCCGAGCAACGCCAAGATAGTCTCGATCGAGGACACCAGAGAGCTCGAGATCCCCCAGCGGAACTGGGTCGCTTCGGTGACGCGGCCCTCCTTCAGCGCCGACGACGTCGGCGACGTCGACGAGTTCGCGCTCCTCGAAGCCGCGCTCCGCCAGCGCCCCGACTACATCGTGATGGGCGAGGTTCGGGGGGAGGAGGGCCGAACCCTCTTTCAGGTGATGAGCACGGGCCACACCTCGCTCACCACGTTCCACGCCGACAACGTCGGCGAGGTCATCAAGCGGTTCACGACCGACCCGATCAACGTCTCGAAGACGCTGTTCACGGCGCTCGACCTCGTGAGCGTCCAGACCGCGACGCGGGTTCGCGGGAAGAAGGTCCGCCGGAACCGGGCGCTCACCGAGATCAACTACTACGACGCCGAGCACGACGAGATCAACGTCCAGGACGTCTACCAGTGGCAGGCCGAGACCGACGACTACCTCCGACTCGGGAGCTCGAACACCCTCGAATCGATCCGGTTCGACCGGGGCTGGTCCCAGGACCGGCTCTCCGCCGAGGTCTTCAAGCGGAAGGTCGTGTTGGCCTACCTCGTCGACCGCGGGCTCAACACCTACACCCAGGCCGCCGCCACGCTCCAGGCGTTCATCAACGACCCCGATACGATCCTCTCGCTGATCGCGAACGACCGGCTCGAAGCCAGTCTCGACGACTTGCGCGGGATGGAGAGCGTACGGATCGACACCGACCCCGCGAAGGAGGCGATGGTCCCCCGCCCCGAGCCCTCCGACGAGCTGCGACGGCTCACCGGGTCGATACTCGAAGCGGCCGAAGCCGAGCTGTTCGAGGAGTACGACGATCGGTCCACGCCGAGCGTCGCCGCCGCGGTCGCCGACGGCGGCCGCGCGGATGAGGGGTCGGGAGCACCGACGGGGCCGGAGGACGAACCGTGAGCCACGGGATCGGCGGGGGCTACGCGGGCGGAGCACGGACGTTCGGCGACCGGTTCTACGGCCTCTACCGACGGCTGTTCGACGACGACGGCGACTTCGTGGACGACATGGAGCGAACGCTGGCGGCGGCCCGGATGCCGGACACCGTCGAGATCTACCTCTCGCGTGCGCTCGGCGTCGGGGTCGCGGTCGGCGCGCTGTTGTGGATGCTCGCCACGGTCGTCGGCTTCCTCCTCGTCGAGCGCTTCGTGAACGGCGTTCCGAAGCTCACCGACCTCCGGGTGCTCCACGGCACCGCGCTCGAACTCTTCGAGGCCGCGGAGCTCCCGCTGTTGGTCGGAACGTCGGGGCTCGTCTGTGGGTTCGTGGGGTTCACGATCGGGTTCGGCACGCTCGTCACGATCCCCTACGTCCGGGCGAACGCCAGGAAGCGCGAGATCAACGTGCTGCTCGCGGATTCGGTCTCGTTCATGTACGCCCTCTCGCTCGGCGGGCTGAACCAGCTCGAAATCTTCGAGGCGATGGCGGGGGCCGACGACACCTACGGCGCGGTCGCGAAGGAGTTCGAGTCGATCCACCGCGAAACCGAGTACTTCGACACCGACTACCGGACCGCGATCCGGCGGCAGTCGATCCGAACCCCGAGCGAGGAGCTGAGCCAGTTCCTGACCGACATGCTCTCGGTCATCGACTCCGGGGGCGATATGACGACGTTCCTCCGGGACAAGAAGGACAAACACCTCCGCACCTCGAAACAGGAGCAGTCGCTGGTGCTCGAAACCCTCGAACTGTTCGGCGAGATGTACGTCACGCTCTCGGTGTTTCCCCTCCTCCTGGTCGTGATCCTCGTCGTGATGAGCATGATCGGCGGCTCAGGGACGCTCCTGCTCTATCTGACGGTCTACGGGCTGATCCCCCTGATCGGTGTCGGCTTTACGGTGCTGGTTTCGACGGTGAAACAGGACGAGGTCGGCGACGGCTACCTCCGACCCGACGGGGTCGCGGACGCACCGACCCCGAGGACGGGTCGCTCTCGGCTCACCGACCCCGGCCTGGTCGGGGAGTACACCGGTCGACACGCGGTGTTCGATCGGATCCGCGACCGCGAGGGGACCCATCGGACCGCCGAACTCCTCGCGAGGCCACACCGTTTCTTCCGGGACCGCCCGCTCGCCGTGCTCGCGCTCACGGTGCCCGCCTCGGTGGTCTTGCTGGCCTTCGCGGTGCGCTCGGGACGCGCCCCCACGTCGCTCGACGGGTTCGTCGAGCGCTCGGTGGTCGGCACCGTCCTCTGGGTCTACGTGCCGCTGTACGTCAACGGTCTGCCGCTCGCGGTGTTCTACGAGTGGAACGTCCGGTCGCGCCGTCGGGTCACGGGCAAGCTCTCGGAGACGCTCCGGAAGTTGTCGAGCGCCAACAGTACCGGATTGACTCTCCTCGAATCGCTCCGGGTCGTCGCCGAGACTTCCTCGGGGCGGCTCGCGAACGAGCTTCGGACGGTCGCCACGAAGGTCGACTACGGGACGAGCCTGACGACGGCGCTCGTCGCGTTCAACAACGAGTATCACGTCCCGCGGCTCGCGCGGACGGTGAACGTCATCGGCGAGGCACAGGAGGCCTCCTCGGAGATCACGGAGGTGCTCTCGACGGCGGCGCGCGCGAGCGAGAACCAGGACGCTGTCGAGCGCGAACGGCGCTCCCAGGCCAGAATGCAGGTCGTGATCGTCGTGTTGACCTTCCTCACCCTGCTCGCGGTGATGGCGGTCCTGAAGGTGAACTTCCTCGATACGGTGGCCGGGCTCGATACGGGGGCAAGCGGGGCGGCGTCGGCAGGGCTCGGAGCCACCATCGACGTCGACCTGATGGGAATGCTGTTCTTCCACGCCGTGACGATCCAGGCGGTCACGTCGGGGTTCATCGCGGGCTACATCCGGAGCGGCACCCTCCTCACCGGGACGAAGTTCGCGGTGGTACTCCCGACCGTCGCGCTCGCGGTCTTCGCGGTGATCTAACCCATGGGGCGATTCACCCAACGAGCGGGATCCGACGAGGACCGTGCGGTCTCGCCCGTGGTGGGGTTCGTCCTGATCTTCGCGCTCGTGATGATCGTCTTCACGGTCTACCAATCGAGCGTCGTCCCCGCCCAGAACAGGGCGGTGGAGTTCGAACACAGCCGGACGATCGAGAGCCAACTGGAGCAGTTGAGCGCGGCGGTGGTGAACACCGCGACCGCCCCGGAGGGAGCCAGTCCGACTCGGCGGACGACCGTCCAGCTGGGGGTTCGGTATCCGACGCGGCCGTTCGCGGTCGACCCCGGTACCCCGGTCGGGTCGCTCGAATCGACGGAGCCACGGTCGGTCGTCGTCTCCGGTCTCGACGCCGAGAGAGGTGACGGGACCCAGACCTTCAACACCACGTTCGTCACCTACCGTCCGACCTACAACCAGTTCAGCGAGCGACGGGAGATCGCGCTCGAATACAGCATGTTGCTCGAACGGTATTCGGGGACCGACACCGTGCTGGCCGACGCCACGGACGGAACGTTCGGCGACGACGCGGTTCGGCTGGTCCTCCTGAGCGGCGACCTCGACGAGCGGGCGGTCTCGACCGTGGTCACGACCGAGAGGACGGGTCACTGGAACACGACCGTCCCGTCCGGCGGCGCGACCGTCGACCTCCCGACCACGCTCCCACGCTCGCAGTGGCAAACGATCCTCGACGAGCACGGCTACGCCCGGCTTCTCGACTACGACGACTCGCCGGGGACCAGCAGGGTCAGAGTTCACATCGACGGCGGAACCCGACTCGCGGCGGAGAAGGTGTCCATCGGCGAGGGGACCGACGATGGGTTCGACCTCGAACCGTACCTCACGAACGTCACCTCGCACGCGCCGGCGGTGAACGCCGATGGCAACCGAGCCGTCGTCGTTCGGGCGGTCGACGAGTTCGGCGGGCCGCTCGGGGATGTCGATCTCGAAGCGACCACCAACGGCTCCGGAACGCTGGAACCGGCCAGCGCCGACGCCGGCGACGACGGGAAGGCGTCGTTCGTCTACACGCCGGGAGGCGACGACGGCGGACGGACGGTCGGCGTGACGGTCGCGCTCGCCGACGACGAGAGCCGGTCGGAGACGTTCGGCCTGAACTACCCCGCGGGTGACGACGGCTCGGCCAACGAAACGTCGGCGAACCGTGCGCCGCTCGACGCGAACCTGACGAACACGGGCACGGTGAACCGGCTCGCGTTCGAGGTGCGGTCCTCGTCGCTCGCGGTCGCCGGGTTCGCGGTCGTCACGAAGGGCGACGCCGCCGCGCTGAACGGAACGGGCGGGCCGAATCGGTTTCGGATCGCCGACGCGACGGCTATCGAGGGCGACTCCGGCGACGGCCCGCTCCGATACGCATCACGGGAACCGATCCGTTTCGACGGGCAGACGTACGTCTTCGAGAACGGACCCCGACGGGTCGACTCCTCGACCGTCTCCCTTTCTTCGTGGCCGACCACGACGGGTGTCGAGGCGACGGGCGTCGTCGATTCCTACGACGAAGCCGACGTCGTCGTCTACCTCGTGCTCGCGGACGGCAGGAGACGGCCGGTGTACATCGATGCGACGACACCCGACGGGACGACGACCACGGCCGAATCCCTCACTCGGGCGCGTACCGCCAGACGGCCGTTCCCGGCCCGGGTTCCGAGACGCCCGGAAGTTCGCGAAGCAGTGGCGAGACCAGCGCCTCGTACCACTCGGTCGGCGCGAGCCCGGCGTCGCGCCGCGGGTGGACGTTTGCCACGAGGCCGAGCCGCGAGGCGGTCCGGTGGGTGATGAGGTGTTTGTAGGCCGCGAGGAGGGCGTCGTCACGGGCGGGTGTGCGGTCGAGCGGGCTCGACTCGTAGGAGAGGGCTTCGACGACCGCCCGGGTGTTCGGCGTCCCGGCGGCGGAGGTGGACATAGTATCACGTATCGAGAGCCACAAGAAAAGGGTTCGTCAGACGGTCGTCGGACGGGTCTCAGCAGCGCTGCTCACAGATCCGGTCGACGATCCGACCGGTCGAGAGGAGTTCGTCGTCGTAGGAGGGGGTTCGACCCGCCGCGCGTTCGACGGAACAGTCGATACCGCGCTCGTCCAGCGCCCCCTCGATCGCGTGCTCGTCGTGGTGTTGGTCGTGACCGAGCACGATCACGTCTGGGTCTATCCGTTCGATGGGAACGAAGATATCCTCGCGGTCGCCGAGCACCGCGCTGTCGACGGGGTCGAGCGCGCCGACCATGTCGCGGCGCTGGCGGTCGGCGAGCACGGGCGTCCGTTTGTGAGAGACGTTCTCGCGACGGGCGATGATGACGTGGAGTTCGTCGCCCATCGCCGCCGCCTCCTCCAGGTACTGGAGGTGGCCCGGGTGGAGGATGTCGAAGGTGCCCTGGGCGACGACCGTCGTCATCGAAGCTCCTCGTCGATGTCGGCCTGGGTGAAATCGAAGAACTCCTCGTCGTCGGGGAGCGAGACGTCGAGCACCTCTAGATCGCGTGGTTCGCCCTCGTTGTCGAACGCGCGCCAGTCGTCGGGTCCGTAGGGCGCGCCCAGAATGACGTGGGCCTCGCCGCGGCCGAAGGTGGCGCGGTCGGCGGCGCTCGGGCGGAGCACGCCGTTCGGGTGGGAGTGTATCGAGCCCGCGGCACGCATGTCGTTGGGGACGAGGCTGGTTTTCACGGTGGCGCTCACGGGGTTCGATCTGGTTCCGGGGATGACGAGCACGTCGGTGATCACGATGCCGGCGTCGTCGAGCCCCAGCTCGCTCGCGTTCTGGCTTCTGAGGAGGCCCATGTACTCGTCAGGGTGGGTCTCGGCGGCCGCCGACCGCGCGAAATCCAGCGTCTCGGCGGCGATCCCGAGGAGAGTCGGTGAACCGAACAGCCCCATGCGTGGGATCCGGCTGGCGTCCATCTAAGGGTTCCGAACACCGAAGCGCCGAAAACCTGTTTGCCAAGCGTTAAAGTCGGCGGCGGCAAACGCCGCACAAGAATGTCTTCACCATCCGAATCTGCGGCCCCCGGTGATGCGGTCTACGACCTCGCCCCCGAGTGTACGACCGAGGACGTCGAGGTCGGGCGACGCTACGCCGCCACCGTCAACGGTGTCGTGGAGTACGGCGTCTTCGTCGACCTCTCGACCACCGTCTCCGGGCTGGTCCACGAATCGAACCTCGACGGCGAGTACGAGGTGGGCGACGAGATGACCGTCCGTCTGATCGAGGCGCGCGAGAACGGCGACCTCGGGTTCGAGAGCGCCGATGCCACTGGCGAAACGGTCCGGGTCGAGTACGAACCCGATATCACGCCGGCCAACGACCTCCGGAACCACGTGGGCGAGGAGGTCACGGTCGACGGCGAGGTCGTCCAGATCAACCAGACCGGCGGCCCGACGGTGTTCACGCTCCGCGCCCCCGCCGGCTCCGTGGCGTGTGCGGCCTTCGAGGCCGCGGGGGTCCGAGCCTACCCCGCGGTCGAGCTCGGCGACGCCGTCCGGGTCTCCGGTACCGTCGAGAAGCGCGACGGCGGGCTCCAGATCGAGGTCGAATCGCTCGACCCCCACGACGACCCCGACGACCTCCACGAGGCGGTCGAGGAGGGGCTGGCGGAGCGGGCGGCGGCCAACGACGTCGACCCGATGGTCGAGTGGCCGGCGCTCGCCGACCTCGTGTCCGACCTCGAAGGCGTCGCCACCCGCCTCCGGCGCGCGGTGCTCGAAAACCGCCCGATCCGCATCCGCCACCACGCAGACGGCGACGGGATGTGTGCGTCGATCCCCGTCGCGCTCGCGCTCTCCCGCTTCGCCGAGGAGGTCCACGACGACCCCGACGCGGGTCGCCACCTCGTGAAGCGCCTCCCGAGCAAGGCACCCTACTACGAGATGGAGGACGTGACTCGTGATCTGAACTTCGCGCTCGGCGACCGCGAGCGCCACGGCCAGAAGCTCCCGCTCGTGGTGATGCTCGACAACGGCAGCACGGAGGAGGACGTCCCGGCCTACGAGGCACTCGCCGAGTACGACATCCCCGTGCTCGTCGTCGACCATCACCACCCGGACCCCGAAGCGGTCGAGGACCTCCTCGCGGCCCACGTCAACCCCTACCTCCACGGCGAGGACTACCGGATCACGACCGGGATGCTCTGTGTCGAGCTCGCCCGGATGATCGACCCGTCGCTCACCGAGGAGCTCGCCCACGTCCCCGCGGTCGCGGGCCTCACCGACCGCTCGGAGGCCGACGCGATGAACGACTATCTCGCGCTCGCACAGGAGAAGGGCTACGACGAGAACGACCTCCAGGCTGTCGGCGACGCGCTGGATTACGCCGCCCACTGGCTGCGCTACAGCGCGGGCGAGTCGCTGCTCGCGGACGTCCTCGACGTCGGCACGGGCGGGGACTCGCCACACGGGGAGCTGGTCGAGTTCCTCGCCGAACGCGCCGAGCACGACACCGAAAAACAGCTCGACGCCGCCATGCCCCACGTCGAGGAGCGCGACCTCGACAACGGAGCCCACCTCTACCGGCTCGACGTCGAGCGCCACGCCCACCGCTTCACCTACCCCGCACCGGGCAAGACGACGGGCGCGATCCACGACGCGAAGGTCGAGGAGACCGGCGACCCCGTTATAACGGTGGGCTACGGCCCCGACTTCGCCGTCCTCCGGAGTGACGGCGTCCGGCTCGACATCCCGCGGATGGTCGAGGAGCTCGAAGACGAGGTCGACGGCGGCGTGAGCGGCGGCGGCCACCTCGTGGTCGGCTCGATCAAGTTCGTGAAGGGGATGCGCGAGGACGTCCTCGACGCGCTCGAAACCAAGATGGGCGAGGCCGAGATCGACGAGGAGCTCGGCAGCGCCACCGTGGCAGGCTTCGAGGACTGAGAGCGGACGGCCGAAGGCTACTCGAACTCGATCCGGCGCGCCACGACGAACCCGAGCACCAGCACGCCGACGACGGCGACGAGAACGCCGATCGGAAGCGGTGAGTCGAACCCGAGGTCGATCCCCGACCCGCCGTCCTCCGTCCAGTCGGCCTCGAACACCCGGCCGTAGTACTCGCCTGCTTCTTCACCTTCCAGCACCACCGCGACCTCCCGGTTCTCCCGAGCGGAGTTGTTGTTCCAGTTCATGCTGCCGACGACCGCGGTGTCGTCGTCGATCACGACGCCCTTGGCGTGGACGTCCTCGAACGTCGACTCCGGATCGGCCACTTTGGCTTCGAGCGGCAGGTCTCCCGTCTTCCCCTGCGCGTTTATCCACTCGGCCATCGCCTCGTTCTCGTCCGCCGAGTACCACGCGTTGCTGAGGAGGACCCGGACCCGCACGCCGCGCCTCGCCGCCCGGATCGCCGCTTCGAGGAACGGCTGGTGTCGGCTCCCGATGGCGGCCTGAACCACGTCGACCGATTCGGTGGCGTTGTCGATCCGGGCGACCAGCGCGCGCTCGGCGTTGTCGGGGGCGACGAGCACCTGCACCCCGTCGACGTCGACCCGTTTCGGTTCGAAGTTCGAGGGGTAGGTCCCGTTCGCCACGCCGTCGGGTTCGAAGGTGTGGTTCGCCCGGTAGGCGCGCCACGGGACGGTATCGCGCCAGCCGTCGTCGGCGCGGAAGACCGCGGCGAGCGTGTCGGCGGCCTCACCCCCGACCACCGCACCCCAGCCCCGATTCGAGTGGCCGCCGACCCCCGACGGCTTCCAGTTCTCGGTCGTGACGAGGGCGCGGTCGTCGACGACGGCGTACTTGGCGTGGTGGTAGTCGTATCGCGCCCAGTCCCCGCCGACGACGTCGACCGGGATCCCGGCCGCGACGAGTCCGTTCAGTGCCGCGGCTTGGCGTTCGCTCATCCCGCCGACCGGTGCGTCGTCGACGAGCACGCGGACCCGAACACCCCGCTGCTTCGCGCGCTTCAGCGCCCGTGCGACCCGCTCGGAGCTGAAGGTGTAGCCCGCGAGCAGGACCCGATGGTCGGCGACCTCGATGGTCTCGACCGCCACGTCCGGGTCGTCGGGGAGCACGAACGCGGTCGCGGTCGCCGCGTCGGTCCGCACCGGCGCGAACGCGGTCGCGCCGAGGGGCTCCCACTCCCAGCCGTCGGCGCTCCGATTCCAGCGTTCGGCGTCGGGGGCGTCCTCGTAGGTCGTCTCGTCGACGACGCGGTCGTCGCGAACCAGCGCCACCTCGTCGCCGGCGTTGGCGAGGCTCACCGACTCGTCGAGGGCGAGCACCGACGCGTCGGTCGCGTTGCGCGTCGCGTTCGGCTCGGCGGTAACCGCGACCCGTCCAGAGACGGTGGTGTTCGAGAGCGAGACGTTGGTCTCGCCGTCGGTCAACGTCCACGTCGAGAGGTTCGTCGAACGGGGAAAATCGAGGAGGACGTACTCGCCGGCGTCCTCGTCGGCGAGCGGGTTCGGATACACCGACTCGATGTGTGGGCCGGTCGCCGACCCGTTCGTCGTCGATGGACTGGTCCCCGGTCCAGCCGCCACCGGCCCCGCGACCAGTGCGACCGCGAGAACGGCGACGACCGGGAGAAGCCGGACGGACACGCCCGTCGGTGGTCGCCTTCCAGTATGTAAACCCTCGCCCGTTCAGGCCGGCGTTTCGGCGCTGTCCTCGTCCGTCATCGCACCCTCGGCCTTCTCGGCCTCGGTCTGGACGAGGAACGAGCGGTCGTCGGCGTGTTCGCGGGCGGCGTCGAGCGCCTCCGACGTCCCGATCTGGTTCAGCGCCCACGCCGCGCTCGCCCGGACGGGGTTGGAGTCGTCGTCGGCGAGCACGTCGGCGAGAGGGTCGATGGCGCGGGTGTCGCCGATCAGACCGAGCGCGCGTGCCGCGTTCGAGCGCACGGTGTCGTTCTCGGCGACCAGCCTATCCGCGACCGCCTGGGTCGAGTCGGTCGAGCCGATCTCGCCGATCGCCTTGATCGTGACCGTCTGGAGCGCGGGGTCGCTGTCGCCCTCGATGTAGTCGTGGAGGGTGTCAAGCGCGCGTTCGTCGCCGATCTTCCCGAGCACCTCGATCGGCGGCTTGTTTCGCTTCTGGGCGCGCTGTTCCATCGCGTCGTAGGCCTCGGGCGAACCCATTCGTTTCAGCGACTCGATACAGTGGCCCTGCATGAACTCGGAGCCGAACATCTCCAGGCCGTGGAGGATCGGCTCGGGGTCGTTCTGCTTCTCGTAGACCTTGATCGCGTTCCACTCCGGCGGGAAGTCCTTCCGGTTCTCGGGGGTGAGCACGTCGTAGAACCCCTCGGCGCCGAGCTTCTCGCGAACCGAGAGGTCGTCCCACTCCTCGGCGTCGGCGAGGTCGGCTTCGAGGTCGTCGGCCACCGCACACAGCTCGGCGACCGTCTCGGCGTCGTCGTCGGGGTCGAGGTCGCGCGCCTCGATGGTCCCGACCACGTCGTCGAGCGCCGCCGTGAGGTCCGTCATCGTCTCGCCCTCGGCGGCGAACGACTCGTCGAGCACCTCCCCGACCGAGTCGAGGAACGATTCGACTGCGGTGACGACCTCCGGCTCGCCGTCCTCGGTCCAGCGGGTGTCCTCGATGGTCGCCTTCGCGCTCTCGATCGTCTCGACCGCGTCCTCGGCGTACGGCCCGCGCTCGGCCTCGATGGCGTCGCGAATTCCCGTCACGGTGGTTTCGAGTTCGTCGCGCGGGTCCGTGGCGTCCTCGTCCTCGTCGTCCTCGTCGGGTTCGGGGAGGTCGGCGGCCTCGATGTCCGCCTCGACCTCGTCGAGGCGCGCTTCCGCCTCGTCGAGGTCGGCTTCGGTCTCGGCCTCGTCGACCATCCCCTCGACCTCGTCGAGCCGCGAGTCCAGCGATTCGGGTGTCGTGTCCGGGAGGGATTCGGACTCGTCGTCCGTGTCGCCGTCCCCGTCGTCGGGTTCGGCCTCCGCCTCCTCGCCGTCCTCCGTCTCCTGATCCTCCTCCGTTTCCTCGCCGTCCTCCGCGTCCGCTTTTTCCTCTTCCGTCTCTGCCTCTTCCTCCGTGTCTGTGTCTTCGTCCGTATCCACCTCGTCTTCTGCCTCTCCCTCGTCCTCCACATCCGCTTCCGAATCCGCTTCGTCTTCCGTCTCCTCATCGTCGTCTTCGGCCGCTTCGTCCTCCGGATCGGCCTCGTCCGCCGCGTCCGTTCCGTCCTCCGCGTCCACATCGTCGTTGCTGTCCGCATCGTTTTCGTCGGCATCGTCGCCGTCGTCGGGCTCCGCGTCCTCGGACGGCTTCTCTTCCGCCGTTTCGTCCGCGTCGCTCTCCTCGGCGTCCACGGTCTCCTCGGTCGCTTCGTCCGCCGTTTCGGCCGACGTCTCCTCGTCGACCGGCTCGCCGTCGGGGCCCTCGGCGGGCGCGTCGGCGTCGTCGTCGGCCGGAGGCTCGTCACCGTCGCTCATGAATCCGATTTCGGGTGAATCGCCTAAGTGCGTTTCCCTTCCACGAGCAAGGGATAGTATCGCGGCCCGAGCACGAGGTACGCGAGCGCGAACCCACAGAGTAGCCGCGGGAACACCCGGAAGAAGAGGGCCGGAACGAGGATCGCGCCCGCCTGGACGACCCCCATCACGAGCGCGTCGCGCACCCGGAGGTCCGGATAGCCCACCGGAGCGACCATCAACGCGACGAACGCCGACAGTCCGAGGAGCACGACGACGGGGCTTCGGATCCCGGCGAGGAACGCCGCCGCGAGCACCGTCGCCGCGAGGGTTGTCGGGACCCCCTCGGTGGTTCCACGGTCGATGTCGTAGGCGGTGTAGAGCCCCAGTCGGACCACCCCGACGACGACGAACGCAGCGGGAACGGCGAGCGCGAGCGCGAGCGCCGGTGTCGGGGCGACGAAGGAGAGCTCCCACTCCGCGCGCACCACGCCGAAGACGAGCAGCGCGGGCGCGACGGTGAAGGAGGCGACGTCGGCGAGCGAGTCGAGGAACTCCCCGAGCGGGGTGCCGCCGGTGTGTGCCGCGAGCACGCCGTCGAGCCCGTCGGCGACCGCCGCCAGGAGGATCAACCGAGCGGCGATCGCGGGGGCGAACGGGGCGGCGGCCGCCGCGAGGAAGCCGAGCCCGGCGTTCGTCGCCGTCACCGCGTCGGCGAGACCGAGCCGAGCGACGAACCGGGGACGGGGCGGCATATGCCGGGGTTGCCGGCGGGCGATTTAGGTGTTCATACTCGTCGGCAGGAACCGCGACGCGTACCGCGGCGGCTATACCGCTCCGGACGGTAGCCTGAACTATGGACCGTCGTGCGTTTCTGGCTGCGAGCACGGGCGTCGCCGTCGGCCTCGCGGGCTGTCTCGGGGCCGCGGAGGGGGAGTCCGACTACGACATCGGGATGTCCGCGAGCGCGTTCCTCCCGGAGGACGACTTCGAGCCCCGTGTCGGCGAACCCGTGGTCTGGCGCAACACCGGAATGCGGGCGCACACCGTGACCGCCTACGGGTCGGGGATCCCGGACGACGCCGCCTTCTTCGCCTCCGGCGGGTTCGAGACCACGGCCGAAGCCCGCCGGGCCTGGAACCGGAACGGCGGCGGCGCTATCAACGGCGGCGAGACCTACGAACACACCTTCGAGGTGCCGGGGACGTACAACTACTTCTGCATCCCACACGAGCCGGGCGGGATGGTCGGTTCGTTCGAGGTCGTCGAGTAGAACGCGGTTCGAAGGGCCGGTTCAGACCTCGACGTCGGATTCGTCGACGTCGACCGCGGTCTCCTCCTCTTCGGCGATCTCCTCGGGGTGGGCATCGAGGGCGAGCTTCGCGACCTCGACCCGGCGGAGCGGGTAGATGGTGCGCGCCTCGCCGTAGATCGCGCTCGACAGCCGACCCTGGGTCACGCTGTCGACGAGCTCCTGGAAGCTCCGGTCGTGCGCGGCCTCGCGGACGAGTTCGACCATCCGCTTGCGGATGGCCTTCTCCTGGCTGTCGTTTGCCTTCTGGGTTGTGAACGCGACGGGCTGGATGCGAACCCGGTAGTTGTCGTTGGTTCGCACCGTGAGGTAGGCGTCGACCTTCGAGGCCCCGCGCCGCACGAGGCTGTTGAGGTAGTCGCGGGTGAGTTCGTGCTTTTCGAACTCGGTGTAGGCCGTGTCGCTCCCGACGTCGTTGATCCGGAAGGTGAGTTTGACGTTGTTGGCCCCGGCGTCGTCCGTGAGGTCGCCGAGGGTGGCTTCGATGGTGCGTTCGAGCACCGCGTTCGGTTCGTTCGCGGGGGTCGTCCCGAGTTCGGCCCGGTCGAATGACTCGGGCGCGAGCACGGTGTACCACCGCTTCTGTCGCTGCTGTCGTGAAACTGATCGTTCGCTCATGAGTGTGTCTGGTTCGTGTCGTCGTTCGTACCGTCCTGTGCCGCCGTCGCGATCCGCTCGGCAACCGAGAGGTTCACCGCGTAGTCGTCGAGCGTCGCGCGAAGCCCGCCGACCGTCTCGCGTTCGAGGGTCGTCTCCACCACGCATCCGTCGACCGTGGTGTCCATCTCCGGGGTGTTGTCCGGGACGAGCGCCGCCGCGACGGTCTCGGGGGCCGCCGAGCGCGTCCGGACACGGGCGCGCTTCACGCGACCGCCTCCCGGAACGCGGTGACGAACCCGTCCGCGTCCGAAAACCGCGCCCAGCCGCGACGGTCGTCGCCCGCCCCGTCGCCGCCAGCCGCGGTGGCTGCCTCGGCCATCCGCTCGCCGAGGTCCGCGTCGTCGTGGGCCGCTCCCGCCGCGCGTCCGTCGCCGACGACCACCGCGATCGACTCCGGCGACCGGAAGTCACACAGGAGTCGGGCGGCGGTCGGGAGCGACGCGCCCGCGTCGGCGCGGGCGACGAAGACGTTGCGGTGGCGCTCGGTCGTCGCGGTCCGAACCGCGCTATGGGCGCGTTCGGCGTGCGTCCGCCAGGCCTCGAGCGCCGCCTCGCGGACGTCGTGGCCGAGCGCGAGCGCGAGCCCGATACCGGGTCGTTCGTGGGCGGCCGCACAGAGGACGTCCGCGAGCCCGCCCACCGTCTCGAACCGTCCGCTCACCGTGGTTTCCTCCCGGCCGCGCTCGGTGACCGCGTAGGGATTGAGCGCACAACCGAGGGCCGATGCACCGCGCGGCGTCGCGTCCGTACACGCCGACAGCGCGAGCATCGATGCCGTCCGTCGGCCGTCGTCGCCGCAGCCGGCGAGCGCCGTCGCCGTGGCGTCGGGGTCGCCGGAGAAGTCGGTGTGGACGAGCGTGGTGTGTGCGAGCCCGTCGTCGAGGTCGGCCACCGGAACCGCGACGCCGGGTCGTCGTTCGACCAGGTCGCGCTCGGTGGCCGTCTCGAAGGCGTCGCTCCCGTCGAGGTCGCCCGTCTCGTCGCCGACCACGAACCGTCCCGCGAGCGCGAGCAGCGGGTCGGGGTCGGCGTCGAGCGCGCGTGCCGCCGCGAAGGCGGTCTCGCTCGCCGGTCGCTCGGTCGCGTCGAGCGAGCAGTCTGCGGGCCCGTCGATACCGATCCGGACCGTCGTCGTGTCGTCGGCCGTCTCCACACCGGGGCGCTCGGCGTGGACGCTCGCCTGAAACGGCACGCCACGCTGGGCGAGCGCGTTCGCGAGCAGTCCGGCGGCCGCGAGCGCGTCCGCGTCGGCGGCCACGAGGAGTCGGGCGAACCCGGCCTCGCGGAGCGTCGACGCGATGTCCTCGGCCCCGGTGGAACGACCGGCGACGGCCATCTCAGACGATGTCCCGTGCGTTCTGGTAGGTGTACTTGAAGTTCTCGTCGAGCGCGTCGCCGCGGTAGTAGTCGACGAGCCGGCGGACCTTCGCCTCCGTGTTCTGGAGGGCGCGTTTGTTCTGGGCGTCGTTCGGGTTCGCGGCCATGTGCTCGCGAAGCCGGACGGCCCGCTCCATCAGGTTCCGGAGGTCCTCCGGAAGCGTCGGTTCGGCGTCGTTGTCGGCGAGGATCTCGGTGATCTTCTTCTCGGTCACGAGTTGGACGTTCGGGACCGCGGTGCCCTGGACGCCCTCGTCGCGGAGCTTGAGCCCGATCTCGCTCGGGCTGTGGCCCTGCTCTGCCAGTTCGACGACGCGGCTCTCGACCGCGTCCGCGTCGACGTCGCTCCACTCCGGTGGTTCGTCTGCCACGGGCTTGTCGGAATCCGACGAGCCGCGGCGTCGTGTATGCATCCGTGCCATTGTTGAGGATAGGAATCACACGAATCGCTATCGAACACTACCACGATCTCGGAGTCCACCGCCGGACGAGTCGGATTCGTGGCCGTGCTGTTCCCATCGACGGGAACCGTGCGCGGGGTTAAACCGTTTCGACTTCGAGAGGGGTTCGATGGGTTTAACCGACGGACCGAACAAGTCGGGAATGCGGGCTCATAGATCAGTGGTAGATCGTTCCCTTGGCAGGGGAAAGGCCCCGGGTTCAAATCCCGGTGAGTCCATCGGAGCGAGTCCTACGAGCGAGAATGGGTGAGCCGAGCGTTCGCTTCGCGAACGCGTGGATTCGAGCACGCGAGTCGCAGCGCGCGAAGCGCGACCGTCTCGCCCAGTTCAAATCCCGGTGAGTCCAGTTCTGAACGACGTGAAGAACTGGCGAGCCGAGCGTTCGAACGACGATCGACGGAGAGCGTGGACTTCTCGTAATACGATCCGTCGAGCGACGGGCGGGTCGACTCCGTCTCCCGACGACGTCTATCACCGTCGATTTGCGGCGGCCGCGGGGTCACGCTCTCGTTGCTACGGAGTGTGAAAATACACAGATCGGTCGTAGAACTCGGAATCCGTCCGGGTCTTCCCCTCGACCGTTCGCGTTGCTCACGGTCTCGAAGCATGCCGCCTCCCGGATTTGAACCGGGGACAGCTCGATCTTCAGTCGAGTGCTCTCCCAGTCTGAGCTAAGGCGGCCCGCTCGGACCGAGGCCGACCGACGGAAAAAGGATTTCGAAAGCCCGCGCGTCGAATTCGTCTCATCCCCGTCGGGGTGTGCCGCCGACGGAGGCGGGAACCGACGGATCTGGCTGGCTCGCGCAGGTTTTTCCGCCTCGGAGCCGAAAACGAGCCATGACGACCGAGCAGTTCCTCGCGGTGCTCGCGGCGGTCGCCCTCCTGATTTTCACCCTGACGTTCGTCGTCATCGCCCTCGCGAGCTAACGCACCCACCGGGTATCGGTTCGCGGACGGGACCACGACCGCCGTTCGACCCAGCGACAGCGGGGGACGGGCCGGTGATCCGAAGCTACTGACGGGCGGTTGTCGGGAGGTCGTCTATCAGGACCACGGCTTCGCCGGCGATTATCACCTCGCCGTCCTCGTTGTGGAGCGTCGTCTCGACCCGGTAGCGGTCGCCCCCGAGGGACTCGGTGACCTCGCAGTTCCCGGTGACGGTCTCGCCGATCCGAACCGGGTGGCGGAACTCGAGCTCCTGTGAGAGGTAGATCGTCAACCCGGGCAGGCGCGCCAGCGCGGCGCTGATGAGTCCCGACAGCAGCGTTCCGTGGGCGATCCGTCCCTCGAAGCGGGTGTCCTCGGCGAACCCCTCGTCGAGGTGGAGTCGGTTCGTGTCACCGCTGATCCGGGCGAACGCCCGGACCTCCTCGTCCGTGATCCGCTTCGTGAACCGAACCCAGTCGCCGACCGCGAGGTCGGCGGCCGAGTCGACCGACCGCTCGACCACCCAGTCGGGTTCCCGGTAGGCCACCTCGGGGACCGCCGGGTCGAGCCGCGGCGTGGTCGCCGTGCTCCGCTCGAACGCGCCGATGGCCGCACGGTTGGCTTCGAGCGTGGAGGTGAACAGGTCGGACCAGAGGCGAAACCACGCGTCGCTGACGGCGGGGAAGTCGGTACCCGAAGCGGAGCCCATGATACACGGGATAGGGCCGGCGAGGAGATAGCCCTTGCCACGAATCCGTGTCCAGCGGCGTCGTGACGGCTCAGACCGGATCTTCGTCGGAGTCCCAGTCGTGGACCGTCGGTCCGTCCTCGTCGGCGAGTTCGTCGAGGCAGTCGTGGATCGTGTGCGTCAGCGCGTCGTTCGACCACGGGGCGACACACCGGAGCTCGCCGTTCTCGCGGGTGGCGAGACACATGAGCGGGAACGCGATCACCCCCTGGCAGTCGTCGCCGGCGATCGAGGTACACTCGCGTTCCTCGAACGCCGACGGGAACCGGAGGTCGTTCGCCGACGCCCAGTCGGTGAACTCCTCGACCGTTTCGAGGATGGTCCGACCGGGTTCGGTCCCGGCGAACGCCGACCCCGGGGCGATACCCCCGCCCCAGATGGTGACGGTCGAGGCGGCGATACGTCCCGCCCGCTGGAGTGCCTCGATCCGGTCGACCACCCCCTCTTGCTCCGGCCGAGCGCCCGCCGGTGCCAACGAACGGACGAACAGTTCGAGGGTGTAGTCCCGTCGGTGTTCGTCGGTCGTTGCCTCGGCCGGTGTTCGTGTAACTGCCATCGTGTGTCACCTCGTGTCCTCGCTCGATACATCCCTCCGTAGGCGGCTGACGGGATTGTAGTTATCGGCCGTTCGCCGTGTCGGTGAACGGACACCGAGGAGGCGAAAGGATGACCGAGGTCAGCGGACGGCGGAGATATCGTCAGGGCGGTATCGTTATGCGGGTCGCCCCGCGCGTTTCGAACGATGACCACGACCGCTCCCGACCGGTTCGGCGGCGCGCTGTGTCCGACGATCACCCCGTTTGCGGACGACGAGGTGAGTACCGCCGGTCTCGAAACCCTCATCGAGCACGTGATCGAGGGCGGCATCGAGGGGCTGGTTCCGTGCGGGACGACCGGCGAGTTCGCCAGCCTCTCGACGACGGAGTACCGAACCGTGATCGAAACCACGGTCGACGTCGCCGACGGACGGGTTCCCGTGATGGCGGGGACGGCGGGGACGAGCGTCGCCGGGACGGTCGAGAACATCGCGTTCGCCGCGGAGGCGGGGGCGGACGCGGCGCTGATCACGCTGCCGTACTTCCACACCGCGAACGACGAGGCGGGCAACGAGGCCTTCATCACCGCCGTCGCCGACGAAGCCGCCCTCCCCTGTTACCTCTACAACATCCCGTCGTGTACGGGCGCGCCGATCGCCCCCGAGACCGTCTCGACGGTCGCGGGCCACGACTCGGTCGTCGGTCTGAAGGACTCCGGCGGTGACTTCACCTACTTCCAGGATATCGTCGAGCGCACACCGGCGGACTTTCAGGTCTATCCGGGCTCCGACAGCCTCCTCGCGTGGGGCCTGCTCGGGGGCGCTGCCGGCGGGGTCTGTGCGCTCTCGAACGTCGTCCCCGAGGCGTTCGCGGAGCTCGTCGCCGCCGTCGAACGTGGCGACATCGAGACGGCGACCGACCTCCAGGCGGGGATCACCGCGTTGTTTCAAGCCTGCGTCGCCCACGGGTTCGCCCCGACGGCCAAGGCCGGCCTCGCCGTTCGGGGGGTGCTCCCCGAGGCGACCGTCCGACCGCCGCTCGTCGAACTCGACGGGGACGCGCGCGACGCCGTCGAGACCGCGATCGACGACGTTCTCACAGCCGTCGAAGCGAGCGCCTGAGCGACGTCGAACCTCCCGCGGCCACGACTTTACCTCGAATGCAGCGTCGATCGGCCCTGTGCGACCGAACCCGAACCCGTGGGGGTGGTGTCGGAACACGGTCAATTTCGGAGTCTTTCGGCGCGAGTCGATCGTGAACCGGACGGGACGACTCGTTGGTCCAGCCGAGCCCGTAACTGCAAGCAGTCCCCTTTCCCCCCTAGGGGGCGGAGGAGACGAGACGATGACCGGTATGACACTCGATACGCACGCGCTCACGGTCGACGACGAGGCCGTGGGCCGAAGCCGACCGGGAAGGGAGCGACGTCGTCGGCATGAGTGATACCGGACCCGCGACCACCATGCGCGAGCGAACCGGCGACAGTCGCGTTCGCCTCTGGGTGTTGCTCACTGCGAACCGAGCCCTCGTCGCGGGGTTGTTGACGCTCGGTCTCTTCGTCGTGCTGGTCGCCGTCGGCGTCGTCAACGTCTACCCGCTACGGACGACGGTCCGCAACGGGACGCACATCGAGCGCCTCTTCCAGGCGTTCATCATGTCGATCATCACCGGGATCACGCTCGTCGTCACGCTCAATCAGCTCGTGCTCTCGCGCGAGCTGGGACCGCTCGGCGAGAAACGCGACGAGATGGCCGACGCCACGGAGTTCCGCCAGCACATCGAGGAGCTCACCGGGTCGGTCGCCCCGCCCGAACCCGCTTCGTTCATGCGGACGTTCATGCAGCTGAGCACGGACCGGGCGGACGGCCTCAAGGAGGCGGTGGCGGACGACGCCGATGCGGAACTCCGCGACAGCGTGAACGCGCTCGGCGATCGAATACGAACGCAGGCGGACGACATCGGGGGGCAGCTCTCCGAGGCGGAGTTCGGCGAGTTCGAGGTCATTCCGGCGATCCTGAACTACGACTACTCCTGGAAGATATACACCGCACGGCGGCTCCGATCCGAGCACAGCGAGTCGCTCTCCGAGGACGAACGAACCGCGTTCGACGAGCTGATCCAGGCGCTGAGCCTCTTCGCGCCCGCTCGCGAGCACTTCAAGACGCTGTATTTCCGACGGGAGCTGGTCGATTTCTCCCGGAAGATGCTCTACGCCGGCGTCCCGGCGCTCGCGATATCGATCCTCGGGCTCGTCTACCTCGATCCCAACTCGTTCGTGGGGTCGACCCTGGGGATGGCGAACCTCGTCTTCGCCATCAGCGCGGCGGTGGCCATCGCGTCGATGCCGTTCTTCGTGCTCGTGTCGTACATCCTCCGTCTCGGGACGATCGCCCAGCGAACGCTCGCGGTCGGCCCGTTCATCCTCCGGGACTCACAGCGCTCCGACGACATCGGGACAGGGGAAGACCAGTGACCCACCCACCCGAGAGCGGGTCCCGTCGATTCAGCCGACGACGGGTCCTCGCCCTCCTCGGCGCGGGCGGGTCGGTCGGGCTCGCCGGGTGCGGGACCGGGAGCGGGGACGTGCGATACGGCGACGAGCGGAGCGTCGACCTCCCGACGACCGTCGACACGAACGCGTCGAACGCGAGCGCGGCGAGCGCCGCGGCAGCGAGTGCCCAACTCGAGGGCGACGCCTACGCCGTGCAGCTCGACGCGCTGGCCCTCCGGGACCACGGGATGGTCGTCCGCGACGACTACCGGGGTGCGGTGGTCCAAGGGAGCATCGAGAACACGGGCCACCAGCGGATCGAGCTGGTCGAAGTCCGGGCGCGGGTCTACAACAGCGATGGCGAGCAACTGGGCCGGTACCTCGACAGTACCGACGACCTCGCCGCGGGTTCGACGTGGAGCTTCGAGATCGTCGTCCTCGAGGACCCGGCGGACATCGCTTCGTACGACGTGGCCGTACTCGGCTCGTTGGCATGAGCTAACGGTGCTGTCGAACTCGGCAGGATACGGACGAAATCGCAAGAAGTGAAGGCTGCTGTCGGCTGGAAATCGACTGAGATTTCGGATGGGCCCTGTCGGATTCGAACCAACGACCACTCGGTTATGAGCCGAGCGCTCTCACCACTGAGCTAAGGGCCCGTTCACGAACCACTCGTCAGTGAATCCATAAAATCGCTTCTGTTGTGGCGCGTCGCGCCACGCTCCGCTCGCCGTCGTGTTCGCCGCAGAAAGCGCCGCCGCCAGGGCTCGAACCTGGGACAACCTGGGTAACAACCAGGTGCTCTACCAGCTGAGCTACGGCGGCCCTGTTTGTGGGAAGCGGGAGTTCGTTCATAGCCGTTTCGCTTTCGACCGACACGTTTTCGCCCGCGGGTTGGGTAGCCCGGCCATGAGCGACGCCCTCGACGCCGTGCTCGCGCGGGTTCGCGACCGCGTCACGCCCGACGACGACGAGCGCGCGCGCCTCGACGGGGCCGTCGCCCGGCTCACCGAACGCACCGCCGCGGCGCTCGACGCCCTCCCCGTCGCGGCCGACCCCCTCCACGTCGGTTCCACGGCCCGGGGGACCTGGCTCCCCGGCGACCGCGATATCGACCTGTTCGTTCGGTTCCCGCCCGATCTCCCACGAACGGACCTCGAACGCTACGGGCTCGCGGTGGGTCACGACGTCCTTCCCGACGCCCACGAGGAGTACGCCGAGCACCCCTACGTCGTCGGCGAGTTCGACGGGTTCGCGGTCGACCTCGTGCCCTGCTATCGCGTCGAGCGCGCGAGCGATATCCGGTCCGCGGTCGACCGCACGCCGTTTCACACCCGCTACCTCGAAACACGTCTCGACGACGCGCTCGCCGGCGAGGTCAGGCTCGCGAAGCGTTTCCTCGACGCCATCGGCGTCTACGGCAGCGACCTCCGCACGCGGGGGTTCTCGGGCTACCTCACGGAACTCCTCGTCGTCGAACACGGCGACTTCCGCTCGCTCGTGACCGCCGCAGCCGACTGGCACCCACCCCTCGAATTCGACCCCGAGGACCACGGCATCCGCTCGTTTGCCGACCCGCTGACGATGGTCGACCCCACTGACCCCGGGCGCAACGTCGCGGCGGTGCTCTCGACCACGAACCTCGCGCGCTTCCAGCACTACGCCCGCGACCTCCTCGCCGACCCGCGCGAGGCGCTCTTTACAGCCGGAAGTCGGGTTCCGCTCTCGACCGACGGCGTGCAGCGAGCGGTCGAGCGCCGCGGAACCACCCCGCTCGCGGTGCGGTTCGACGCACCCGACATCGTCGACGACCAGCTCTACCCCCAGCTCGAAAAGTCGGTATCGGGCATCGTGACCGCACTGGAAGGACGGGGATTCGACGTGCTCCGGAAGGTCGCCCTCGCCGACGACACGGCGGTGCTGTTCGTCGAACTCGCCGTCGCCCGCCGACCCGCGATCGAGCGCCACGAGGGCCCGCCGGTGGCCGCACGCGAGCACGCCGCGCGGTTCTACGAGACCTACGCCGACCGGGACTGCGACGGCCCGTTCGTCGACGGCGAGCGGTACGTCGTCGAGCGCGAGCGCGAGTATCGCACCGCCCGCGCGTTCCTCGACGCCGGGGCGTTCGAGGACGTCGCGCTCGGGGCGGACATCGAGACCGCGCTGGCCGAGGGCTACGAGGTTCTAGCGGGTGACGAGGTCGGCGTGCTCGCCGACGAGTTCGGGCGGGAGCTCGCGGCCTACTTCTCGCCGAGGCCGTGAGCCGCGCGGGCGTCGTCGATCACGCTCTGGGCGTCGTCGTCGACATCGTCGTCGGGCTCGACCGGCTCGTAGCCGTCGAAGACCTCGTTGGTCATCTCGACGCCGTCGGCGATGGTTTCGAGGCCGTAGCCGCCTTCGAGCACGAACCCGAGCGCCGCGTCGAGGCGGTCGGCGAGCGAGCGGGCGCGCGCCGCGAGGACGCCGTAGCCCTCCGTCGAGACCGACATCCGCGATATCGGGTCGTTCACGTGGGCGTCGAAGCCCGCGCTGATCAGGAGGAGGTCGGGGTCGAAGCCCGCGAGCACCGGCGCGAACGCGGTTTCGAGCGCTTCGACGTAGGCCGCGTCGCCGCTGCCCGCCCGGAAGGGGATGTTGACCGTCGTCCCCGTTCCCTCGCCGGCCCCGGTCTCGTCGACGGTGCCGGTGCCGGGATAGAGCCCGTGTTCGTGGATCGAACAGTAACAGACGTCGCCGCGGTCGTAGAAGATGTCCTGGGTGCCGTTGCCGTGGTGGACGTCCCAGTCGATCACCGCGACCCGGTCGAGCCCGTCGTCGAGGGTGGCCTGGGCGGCGACCGCGGCGTTGTTGAAAAAGCAAAACCCCATCGCGTCGTCGGCGACGGCGTGGTGGCCCGGCGGGCGGCCGAGCGAGAACGGCGTGTCGCGTCCCGTCGCGCCTGCCACGGCCTCCTCGGCGGCCCACACCGCGAGGCCAGCGCTCTTGCACGCCGCCTCCCAGGTCGCCTCGACCGCGACGGTGTCGGGGTCCCACTGGCCGCCGCCCGAGTCACAGAACTCCCGGAACTCCGTGACGTAGTCGTCGTCGTGGACTCGCCGGGCGGCCTCGGCGGTGATCGGGTCGGCGTCGACGTACTCGACGCCGTGGCGGTGCGCGAGGCCGCGTCGGATCGCCCGGAGCCGGTCGGGGCTCTCGGGGTGGCGCGGGCCGGGGTCGTGTCGGAGGCAGTCGCTGGAGTAGCCGAATCTCATCCGGTGTGGTGGGAGGTGTAGTACGGTTCGAGTTCGAAGTAGGTCTCGACATCGGCGAGCGTGATGGTGCGCCGGCCGGCGTGGTGTGCGAGCACCGCCGCCGCGGCCGCGACCCGCTCGGCGTACCGTTCGAGGAGCGCCGCGAGGACGACCCGGGCGTCCATCGAGACGCGATAGCGGTCGTCGATCTCGAGACGGGCGATGCGGTCGACCGGCGCGACCGGGAGTTCGGGGTCGTCGTCGGGCGGTTCGGCGTCGAAGTCGTCGGTTCGTAGCGTCTTGCGCCCGTCGTCGGTCGCCCGGTCGGCGGCCTCGCGGGCGAGCCCCGCGCCGTGGCGCTGGATCCGGCGGGCGAGGGCTTCGGTGGCCTCGCTGCTGACCCGAAGCGAGCCCGCCCGTCGCCGGATCACGGCATCGACGGGCGCGAACGGAAGCTCGACGCTCATAGCAGTACGGGCGACTGTTTCACTCATAAGCGTTCCGTGACGCTATACGATGTCGTCGGCGTCGAGCCGACCGTCCGTGGCGGGCCCACGGGCGGTGACCTCCTCGCCGAGGTGGACGTCGACGCTGGTCTCGACCCGCATCGTTTCGGTTCCGTTGTCGAGCACCACGGGGTCGCCAGCCTGGACGACGGTCCCCGTGAACTCGATCGGTTCGCCCGGTTCGGCGTCGTCGTCGGGCTGCTCGTCGGTGGCCGCCGGTTCGTCCGCTTCGGACGAGGGGTCCCCATCCCCCGAGAACGCGTCGAGACCCGTGCTCCCCGACTCCTCCGCCGCGTCGGCCTCGGTCGTGCGGGTCGTCGACTCCGAACCGAGCGCGATGATGCTCGCCTGCCAGCCCGCCGAGGCTTCGAGGTCGTCCTGCCAGCCGTCCTGGATCTCGACGTCGGTGAACTGGACCTCGTCGCCGGGGCCCAGGTCCCGGTCGGCCTTCTCGCCCCAGAGCGCGACCCGGATGTCGCCGGAGTCGTCCTGTATCCGGAGGTTTCGGACCTGGCCCTCGGAGCCGTCGTCCCGGTCGAAGGTCCGTTTCGGGTCCGCCGAGCGAACCACGCCGCCGATGTCGGCGGTGGTGTCGATCTCCAATGCCGCGATCGGGGTCGTCTCGGCGACGTACTCGACGTCGGCCTCGACCTCGTCGAGTGTGCTCCGGTCGTTCAAGTGGAGTTCGAGGTCGCCGTTTCGCTCCCTGACGTAGCCGTCGACGAGTTCCACGGTGGTGCCGGGCGAGAGCTCCTCGACTAGTTCGGTTTGGTCGTCCCAGAGCGTAACCCGGACGCGCCCGGTCTCGTCGCCGAGGGTGAGGTTCGAGACCCGGCCCTCCGAGCCGTCGTCCCGGTCGAACGTGCGAACGGAGTCGGTGTCGAGCACGATGCCGGTGAGCGAGACGTCCGACTGGCCGAGCGAGAGCCCGCCGATCGAGTCGGCCTCGTCGAGGTCGACGTCGATATCGATGTCGGCGGGTTGGGCGTCCGACGCGCTGACCTCGAGCCCGTTGTAGCCCTCGCGGGGCTGGCCCGCGATCTTGAGGACGTCGCCGGCTTCGAGCTCCTCGACGGCGGCCTCGGCGCGGTCGTCCCAGAACGCCACCCGGATGTGGCCCGTCTCGTCGGCGACGTCGAGGTTGACCACCCGGCCCTCCTGGTCCTCGTCGTCGCGCTCGAACGTGCGGAGGTCGCCGATCCGGAGGACCTTCGCCGCGAAGGCCGCCTCCTCCATGCCGGGTTCGATGTCGGCGACGCCCTCGACCTCGTCGTCCGAGAGTTCGTGGGCGATCAACATCGCGGCGGTCTCCTCGTCGGCGAGGCCCCCCATCTCCTCGACCTTCCGCTCGACGGCCTCCCGAAACTCGGGTTCGGGCACGTCGGCATCGAGATCCGCGTAGATATCCTCTATCGCACCCATTGCCGAATCCAGAGCCGGTGTGCGCTTAAGCGTTGTCGTCACCGCCGATACCGCCTCAGTCCGTCGGTTTCGCGACGCCGACGAACCCCCGTTCGGGACGGGTTTCGGGGCCCGAGCGGATCAGTCGGTCCGGTCGGCCGTCACGACGGTCCGTCGGTCGCCCGCGCCGCCGTGGACCACCCTCACCGAGTCGGTCGGGTCGTCGGGGGTGACGACGAAGCGGTACTCGACGGGCGTGAGCGCCTGGGTGCACAGCATATCGGTGCCGGCGTCGCGCTCGGTGCCCACCGAGACCACGAGGGTCCCGCCATCCGACTGAGCCGAGTCGAGCACTGCCCGCCGGCAGCCGTCCTGGGCGACGATCGTCCCAGTGACGACGACCCGCGACCCGCCCTCCTCGAAGGCGACGGTCGCCCCGTCCCCCGACTGGGTCGATTGCAGGTCGGGAAGCGGTACCGCCGTCCCGCTTCCGTCCGTTGTCGCGGTCGCTGGCCCGCCGGTGGTCGCGGATGGGGTGGTCGCGGGTGCGGTCGTCGTCTGCGTGGATAGCTCGTCGTCGGTCGGGATGGACCGGCTGGTCTCTGTCGATTCAGGAGTCGACGTTTCGCTCCCGTCCGTCGTCCCGCCGGTCGTGGTCCGGTCACTCGTTCCGCCTGATCCGTCGGTCCCGCCCGGTCCGTCGGTTCCGGTCGAGCCGGCCGTCGCTTCGGAGCCGTTCGCGCCCGCCCCGTCGTCGCCGCTACAGCCGCCGAGGAGGCCGGCAAAGGCGACACCCGCACTCGCGAGCACGCGTCGACGGTTCATGCCCTCGGGTTGGGTGGTGGGGGCATGGCTCTTGTGGCGGGTGGATCGTAACGGGTTTAACCGGAACTCCTGTAGTGAGGGTGAGTCCTGGTTGGGTAGTGGACTATCCTACTGGCCTGCGGAGCCGGTGACCGGAGTTCAAATCTCCGCCAGGACGTTCACTCACTTCGTTCGTTCACGACCTGGCGTGCCCTGCGCTCACTCCGTTCGCGCAGGACTCCGCCAGGACGTTTTCGTGCCACAACGTAACAAGCGAAGCGATTCGTCCGTGCTGGGAGTTCCCAGTTCAAAGGAGCAAACAGATAACGGCGAGACATAGCCAGCCAGCAGCTAGAGCTAATACGTCAGATGAAGCAGATGAGAGAATGACGAGCCCATTGTTTTCGACATATCGGCAAGGTGAGAATCGTGTTACGTCTACGATCATGGCCGTGTTCGAGCACATCAGCAATGCACTCACGGAGGACATCTTGGGCGTACTACTCGACGAATCGGACCTGTCCTTGCTCTCGTTCGACAATCAAGTTGTGGGCGTCGAATCAGTTCCCGATGCGGCGATCCGAAGCTCCGTGTCGGTGTGGTTCGAGACGAAAACCGAGCGCGATGCCGTGAACCAAGGTCAGCTCGAACGGCATCTTGCGGAACTCGAACGCGATGGCGCAGAACTCCAACGGCTTGTCGTGCTCACACCCGATGAGAAGCTTCCACGGGAAGTAGAGGGTGCAAGCGACGAACGGCTTGTGTGGGTGAACTTCGATGCGCTCGTCGATGCCGTCGAGAGTCTACTCGAGCGCGTACGCGGGAACACAGAGACGTCGACAGTCATTCCTACTGAGCGAGAGGCGTTCCTACTGCGTGAGCTTGTGCGATTCATCTACGACGAGGATCTGACCGGGGGCAGCGAGGATCGCGTGCTCGTCGTCGCAGCGCGAAAAGCGTGGCCTGAATTCCACGACCATGGACTCTATTTCTGCCAACCGGGTCGCTCGTTTCGCAATGCGAGCCACCTAGCGTTCTATACAGATGGCGAAGTCAAACGGGAGATCCCTCACATCGAGGAGTTCGTAGACGACATCGTGTTGACTGAGGATGGCGTCGAACAAGCAGATCTCACCGATGAGCAGCGAGAGCGGCTCATAGCTGCTGTCGAAGAGATGCGCGAAAACGGCGCTGAACGCTACGGCGAAGAACAACAGGTTGCATTCTTGGGTGAGGGCATCGAACTCGAGAGAGTCGTAGAGAACAACAAGACGGCGTCAGATTCCGATCGGCGTGTTGCGTTCGTCCAAGGACATCGCTATGTGTCACTGTCGGCGCTTGAGGACGAACCAGAGTACACATCGATATTAGAATAGACATTCCTTGAAGAGACGCAGTAACTAGGGGTCCGACAGAAGACAAGTTAACCACAGAACATGTCGTATACTCAACCCCTTGTGAATAGAATAGGGGATTGTATTCCACAAGTTAACGATGTGACATACTACGATCTGCCTCAAAACATCGAGATGTCATCTCAAGCATCTTATGGCAGTAGAAATACCTTTAGCAGTAGAAGGCTTACATATATACATGGTACACTCGACACTCGTTGACTCTAGCAATCATCACGAGTATACACGGGTGTCGAGTGAGGACAACCTCTCTTTTGGGGGATGCCCACATTGTGACAGCAACATTCTCCTAGTTCGTGCAGGTGATGAGAAGTGTCCTGAGTGTGGGTATCGTGATGTCAAAGGCAAGTGCAACTCTTGTCTCTCTGATCTAGTCAAAATCGATGAGCAAGCAGATAAAGGGTGGGAGCATATGCCACACACTATTGTGATGGGATGTCCTAATGGGTGTGACTACACGAAAGAGCACAGGCAACGATACCCATGAGTTTCTTTGATACAGCACTACGTCGAAGTACTGATTCATCGCTGCTAAAGGAGCAAGTCTACACGGCTTGTAGGCAATTTTACGAAGAGAGAGGAGAGTCCCCTCCAGAAGAGCACGAGATCGTAGACGAGTTCATGGATTCGGACATGTACTACGACCCAGGCACACAGCGTATCGATGGTGAGGTCGTCGACACCTATTCCCACGTCACGTTCACAGACGAGGGTGAGCGTCTGCTTGGGAGCTCGACAGTGCACAACATCGAAGCCGAAGAAGTAGAAGAAGAGCTGCTACATTCGTAATCGGGCGTATAGAACCGCCTGCGCGGCGGTTTGTGGGCTGCAACCCCATGGTATTCGTCCCTAAGATGCCTGTGCGGAGTATATAAATCCTATAAAGAATAGTATAGTGCCTACGTCATCGCTACGCGCGCGCTAATTGCCACGAGTTGAAACTCATGATTAGTTTAGGCTTCAACGGTTATCCTGAATAGAGAGTGCGTCTTTAGCCCATTTTGATCGAGACAAACACTGTGAGTGCTGAGGCTAAGACTATAGAACCATCTATAGCTATTAAGTAAAGAAGATATATCATAGGTCATACAAAGTTGAATATCCAAACTACTCGATTCAGAGTTCGATCAACTAGGTGCATGAGGAAACACACACCTTCAAGACACCTCAACATCACATCTCACAATATAGATATTGATGGTTGACTCTTTGCGGAAGATGTTCGATGAGGCTGATCTAGACACGTTGGTAGCCAAAATTCTCTTCCTGTCAGTTGCTCTGTTTTCTCTGCATAATGCGGTCACAATTGGAGTGTGGTGGCAATCATTACTATTTTTCACGCTCGTTTTAGTGTGCGGATTACTAATCAGCGGAGGCTATGAGGATATCAAATTCACAGTGATAGATTTGTTTGGAATGGAAGTCAACAATTCCCAAGAAACTCGTACTGCGAGAGAAGTACAAGACCTATTGAGTGATAGCAACGCAGGTGACTTAAAAGAAGTAGACGTGAATGAAGCTGAAGGAAGATACGTACTAGAGTTTGACCGAGAGTAAATTATGAGACAAAGCACAATTCAGAACCATGATTGAGGAAAGAGAATACTGGGGCTATTGGTGGCTCCCGGAGAATCCTGATGAAAAAGTTGGCGGAATAGCATCATTCTCACCTTCCGATGGTGTATCCTTAGAGTTATTCTCTGCTCTAAATGATGATACAAGATATATGGGCAGTGGCACGGTATATCGACCGGACTTTATCCATGGTATTACAACAGATGGGGAGAAAATTACGCTCAAAAACTGCATTCGTGGAAATTATTCCATGTCTTCTTCGCAGGGAATAGGAGCGACTAGTTCCACCTACCAAGCAATCGCTCTTCTCTCAGGGGCACATTTCACAGAGCAGATCAATTTCGATAGATTCCGTGTCCAATTTCCCCTTCTCACAAAATGGTCAGGGGTCACCGGGGTCAGCTATTCAGGATCTGTTTTAGAAGGAGGAGAAGTATCTGCAGGTGATACGTTTGAGATCACCTATGAGTTTCCAGAATCAATTACTGCGGACCTGGACGATGTGGAGCTCAAGCTGATCTTCAACGCTGATTTCAACATGAGTCAAGTAGGTGGTGCGTCAATTGATGAAGATGTCTACTTTGATATTGTCCCTGATTCAGGTCAGATGTCATATGATACTTCGTTCAACTATTCTAGAATGTTGCAGGACTTTATTACCTTAGCAACAGGCAAAGAAGTTCAATCGTCTATGATGATTGGGCGTTTAGAACGAGACGAACGGCCAGGATATGATGATGTGGAAATATTGTTTTCTACAAGTGGCGATCTAAAGCTACCTGATAGTCTTCATCCGCTGAAAGCGAATTTTGTCCTTGCGGATATCACTGAGGACTTCTCAGAGGTTATGAACAATTGGTTTGAGCACTACAAGGAGTTAGAGCCTGTTTATAACCTCTATTTCAGCATCCAATATAACTCGGAGATGTACCTTCAAAACCAATTCCTCTCTCTCACACAGGCGATAGAGACCTATCACCGGAGAGAAATCGGTGGTCAGTATCTCTCTGATGACGAGTTTGAGGAGTTTTATGATGAGCTCTGTGAGAATATCCCTGATCGGTTTGATGAGAGTTTTCAAGATCACTTGGAACGAGGGACATTCAGATATGCAAACGAGTATTCGCTCAGAAAGAGATTGTCCCAATTGGTTTCAGAGCAGGAGAATATCTTTGAGGAGTTACATATGGATATTGCAGCAAGCGTGAATGAGATCGTAAACACTCGGAATTATCTGACTCATTATGACGAGAGCATCTCCCCCCGTGCTGACACAGACGAACTTCATCCTCTAATTCTACGGTTGAGAGCTATCCTTGAAGCTGTACTTCTGTCAAATCTTGGAATACCAGAAGATCAGATTACGGAGCGTCTCCAACAGCGCTACTCTGAGCTCATGAGATCGTAGAAGAATGCAAAATCTACAACTTTAACTACTAGATACAACAAAAAGAGGGTATCTCGTGGTCTGCTGCGGAGTCTCAATTAGAGAGGTATGAGCATGTCTCAGATCCATAACACACCAATGGATGTGGTTTCTATTGGAAACAAATGAAATGCAGAGAGTGCGGTCTAGCTCACTCGAAGTCGTCCTCAATGTCGCCATCTAACGACGAGACGCCAGTCGTGTCGTGGACGGAATAGGACCCTTCAGCGCCGCAGTGTTCGCATCTATATCCCTCGAAGAGCCTCGTCTCCGTGTACGATTGTGCAGTAAATTCGAGTGCGTAGGATTTGCACCGAGCGCATCGGAGTACCATTATGCCCTCCTCGCATCGACGTGAACGCCGCCGACGTAGCACTCAGGCGCGCAGTGGAGACACCACCCGTCTTCTTTCGCCGCGTCACTGTACTCCCACATATCGAGCCCGCAGCCGTTGCAGTACTCGTTCATCGCGCCACCTTAGTCGCTGCCGCGTAGGATCGAACGAGCGGCGCGTTTCGCACTGCCGCCATGTGCTTGCAGGCCTCGTTTCGTCGGCTGAAGTACGGGCATGAGCACTTCGACGGGATACCATCAGTGAGCTGGACGCTGTAGGCGTGTTTCTTCCCGTCATCGCCGTACGACTCGTTGCGAACGTTGACGACGCCGTTTCTGCACACGGTGAACGCGAAGGTCTCCCATCGTGCGCGTTTCTCTACCAAACTTTCATTGCCGTCGCTGCTGTGTAGTTCCATGGGCTTTCAGTTCCATGAGAAAGCCACGTTCGGGCGCTGCAACGCCCGGACTTTTCAGCGTCTATGGCTTTCTCATATATAGATATACATAGCAGGAATATATAGATTTCTAGTCATGTATTAATGACGGTTAGCTTTGATGATCGGATAATACTATACCAGTCGCTAGCATTAATCATAATGAATGGAATTGGCTATCAGATACAATAAGAGCAAATAATGACAGAAGAATTACAAGAGACTGTTAGCAGAGAGGATTTTGAAGACGTGTCTTGGCAGGACGAGATTGACTCCGCAGATGAGCAGAGCGTTGATAAATATTCTAGGCTCTTTTTCGAGAAATCGAACGAATTAGAGGAAAAAGAAGATACTAAATCCGCCAGAGCCTACCGATTTTTAGGAGATATCTGCTCAATGTATCTGAAGGATAACGATCCCAATGAGCCCTTTGGACCGGAGATAGTAACAGCCAACGGTAGAACTGCAATACTTGAGGATTTTACTGATGAGCACGTCGAGCTGTTGAACTATCTTCTTGAAAAAACAACAGAACCAGAATTGAAGGCTCGTATTGCCGATATCCTTTGGACGACCCAGAGGGACCACAAGGCTGGGGAGAAAGCCTTCAGATCTTACCTTGATTCATCAGATATTCTACATGATCCCGAGTCGTGGTACATCGGTTTTGAACGAATGAGGAGAGCGTTTGAAATCGCCGCTATGCTTGGGAATGAGGAGCTGAAAAGCAATGCTGAGGACTTTGCAATTGAGAAGCTTGATGAACACGAAGGAAAGGATCCGAAATTCTTCACACTTAGTTCAATAGGATTGTTGGCGGACCAGGACTATGATAACCTTGCAGACCTTGCTCAACGTTCCGAAAAAGCTGCAGAATTTGCTGAGACAGAAGAAAAGTGGCGGAAAGCTAAGCAACTCTGGATGCTTAAAGCCAAAATGGAGCGAAGCCGCGGAGAAGCAGGGGAAGTAGTGAACGCGGAAACACGAGCTGGAGAGGCAATTATAGAAGAAGCAAATGCGGCTCGGGATAGGTCACATGGAGTAGCTGCATCTCATTTAGCAGATGCAGTAGAGGTGTTCAGAAGAGCAGGCAAGAGTGAAAAAGCAGAAAGCGCGCATGAGGCAATGCTCAAAGACCAAGAAAAATCTACGGATGAGATGGGCCTTATTGAGACCGAGGTTGATTTGACAGATGCGGCTACGGAAGCTCGGGAAGCTGTATCTGGTGATAAGTTAATCAACGCTTTGAGAACATTCTCGACAATTACAGCCCCTCCAAAGAAGCAGAACTTGGAGCAGGAAGCCGAAGATCTCATAGAGAATCATCCACTGAGCGCTGTGATTCCCAACACGATTCTTGATGGGAACGGTAAAATTGTCGCAAAACGTGGCTCAGTGACAGATCCAGATGCAGAAGAGGAAGTAATCAAAGCTGAGGTGATAAGAGCTTCACAAAGATGGTATCGTCTTGCTGTTTATGCAGGTATTGTTCCAGCGTTTGAGCAAATAGCCAGAGATCATCGGATTACGCTTCGAGATCTGGTAAATGTGTGTCAGTATGATCCAATGGTTCCGCCTGGTCGTGAGCTCATTTTTGCTCGCGGGCTGTATCATGGATTTCAAAAAGACTACATTAGTGCATGTAGCGTACTGGTGCCTCAGATAGAGCATTTTCTTCGATACCTATTGATGCAAGAGGGAGTAACTACATCTTCTCTTCAAAGCGATGGAACTCAAGAAGAATTTCCACTAAACACATTGCTCCATATGGATGAAACTGAAGAGATCCTCGGAGAAGATACGGTCTTTACATTGAACAGCCTCCTCAATTCCAAGTTTGGTTCAAATTTCCGACATAGAATCGCCCATGGACTCCTTGACAGTAGCCAATTTGGGTCGACTATAGGGATCTACACTTGGTGGCTTATTCTTCATCTGATATTCCGACCCATAGTCGCAGGAATGAATGACGAGGACGAATCGTCAAGAGAAGAACAGGATAAGTCTGAAGAATAGTCATTTCCGATCTGTGATGTATCAGTATAGTAGTTTTACATTCATCGGCCAACAGCCAATGACGCGCGTCTTTATCAGTAGTCGTCTCGTCGAATTGCACTGTGAGGACAGAAGTGCGTCCTATCCGGGTATCTAACGCTGAGCGCCCCCGGCGCTCTGCGTGGACTATCCTACTGGCCTGCGGAACCAATAATCGGAGGCTGAGTCGAAGATTCCCGTATCGCAAGAAAACCGCTAATTACTCCTTGACTTCGGCTCCGAGCGCGTTGGTCTTGAGCGCCGTCAGGAGTTCCTCGGCGGTCTCGCGCGAGTCGTAGCCCGAGGGGCTGACGGCGAGGGTGCGGCCGTCGTCGTGCATCAGCCGCCAGCGCCAGTTGCCGCCGCCGTCCTCGTAGAGTTCGAACGTCGCTGCGGTCTCGGTCAGCGAGACGTCGATCGACCGCCCGCCGGGACCCGGCACCTCGATGGTCTCGGGCGGTTCGACCGAATCACCGGGGATCCCGACGTCCGCCGACCCGCGGAGGGTCTCGACGCGGTTGCGGAGCCGCTGGCCGTAGCCCTTGGCGGCGTCGACACCGCGCTTGACCCGGTCGTCGTCGAAGCCACGGTCGAACGCGCGCTCGATGGCGCGCGAGGCCTCGCCGTTGTCGCCGAGCAGGGTGTGGCCATCGCGGGCCAGCGCGACCTCGTAGCCGTGCCAGTCGACCCCACTGGCCGCGTCGTCGTGGTCGAGGCCGTCACGGCCGTACTCGAAGGCGAGCACCAATCGTTCGAGCCCCTCGCGGTCGGCGTTGTACGCAACTCGGAGGTGGGCGTTCGGCCGCACGGTGAGGGTGTACTCGTGGTCGCTCATACCACCTACTCGTTCGCCGTATGCTTATGAATGTTCATCACGCGCTCGCAACCACCCGGAGGTTGACCCCCCGTGCGAGCACGGGCCGGGTTTGCAGCGCAGAACCGCGGCCGGTCTCGTCGTCGTGGCGCTCGGCCTCGCGGTCGTCGTCAGCGTGGCCGTGCTCGGACCGACGGCGACCTCCAGTACAGCCGCGACGGCGGCGCGAGCGTCTGTTCGATCCCGCTTACGGTGCTCGGGGTTGCCGGCCTCCTCACGGCCGGGCTCGGGCTGTTCGTCCTCGGGTCGTAGCTCAGGCCGCGTCGCGTCGCTCGTAGAGGGAGAGTCCGACCATCGACAGCACCACCTCGTCGTCCTGGTTCAGCGTCGTGGTCCGACTCCGGACGAGACCGAGGCCCTCGTTCCAGGGTTCGGTGCCCTCGACTTCGGTGTGTACCGAGAGGGTATCCCCGGGTCTGACGGGGTTCGGCCACCGAAGCTCGTCGACGCCGACCGCGCCGGTCGCCGCCGAGTCCTCGAAGACGTTCTCGACCAGCATCCGCATCGTCATCGAGGCGGTGTGCCAGCCGCTCGCGATCAGCCCGCCGAACAGCGACTCGCTCGCCGCCGCCTCGTCGGTGTGGAACGACTGCGGGTCGTAGCGCTCGGCGAACTCGAGTATCTCCTCGCGGGTCACGTCGCGGCTCCCGAACGACTGCTCGTCGCCCACCTCGATGTCCTCGAAGCACTCTCGCATGTCCCCCCGTGGTCCCCGGTCGGGTATAGCCCTTCGCGTGCCCCGACCGGAGGTCCGATGGACAGGTCGACGGACGGCGCGTTCGGGTCGGCAGGTGCTGGCGGTGCATCTATCCGTTTGGGAGAACAGGGAACGGTATGGCTGACGACCTCGACCTCGACGACCTCGACCGTGCCGACCGCGCCGCGCTCAAGCGCACACGTGCCGCCGCGACCTTCCTCGACGAGGCGTTTCAGGTTCCCGGTACCAACTACCGGGTCGGTGCCGACCCGATCCTCAGCATCGTGCCGGTCTCGGGCGACGTCGCGGGGGCGATACTCTCGATGTACATCGTCGGCGAGGCAGTCCGGATCGGCGTCCCGAGGAAGACGCTGGCCCAGATGGTCGTGAACATCTCGATCGACACGGCGAGCGGTTCGATACCCGTCCTCGGGACCATCGCCGACGCCGCGTTCAAGGCCAACCGGCGAAACGTCGAACTGATCGAAGAGTACCTCGCCGGCGAGTGAGCCCGTGACCCGCCCCGCGAGCACCGACGACCCCACCACCGACCCGGTCGTCCCCGCGCTCCGGGCCGGGATCGCCGTCTACAATTCGGGTCGATACCACACCGCCCACGACGCCTGGGAGGAGTGCTGGCTCGACCGGACGGGCGAGGACGAGCGGCTGCTCCACGGCCTCATCCAACTCACCGCGGCGGTCCACCACGCAACTCAGGAGAACCGGGCGGGCGCGACGGGGCTCGCCGAGAGCGCCCACGAGTACCTCGAAGCGCTCCCCGAGGACTACCGCGACGTCAACGTCGACGACATCCGAGGGTTCCTCACACGGTTCGCCGCCGAGCCGGACGTCGAACACACCCCGCCGGTCGAGCTGACCCATCGGGGGACCGCACTCCGCGTGGCGGCCCTCGACTTCGAGGCGAGCGCGGTCGTCGCGGGGGCGCTCGCCGAGGCCGACGGGTTCGACGTCGAGCAACTCGACCGCGCCATCGACTACGCCGAAACGGACCTGGACGACGGCCGGGAGACCAGCCCCTTCGTCACCCTCGTCTACGACCTCGCACGCGAGGAGAACAGGGGGATCGTCTACCAGCGCCTCGCGGAGCACACCCGCCGACGACGGGCACGCGACGAGAGCGTCGACGGCCTGTTCGAGGTACGTTGAGGGAAAGATTGTTGTCGTTCTCGTGTGATCTTTCTTCGATGGTCACCAATACGTCACCACTAACGACGCGACACCGGTGGCACGAACGGGTCGAACACTACACACCGGACGGTGCTGCCGGTCGACTCCTCCTCGGGATCCCCGCTGGCCCGCTCGGTGCATTTACCCTCCTCTGGTCTGCTGGTATCGTCGTGAGTTTGGGGATCCTCTGGACGCCCATCGCTCTCGTGCTCGCCGCGGTCGGTTCCGGGGCCGTCCTCCTCTCGGTCGTGATGCTCTGGCCGGTCTACCTCTCACTCATCGGGAACCTCGAATCGACGAGGGCGTACTCGAAAACGAATACGACAACGACGACAGGGACGGATCACGACGACCCCCTCACCGTCGTGAAACGGCAGTACGCGGCCGGAACCATCTCCGAGACGGAGTTCGAGCGGCGAGTCGGAACCCTCCTCGATACCGATGCCCGAATGGACTCGATAGCCAATTCGGACGACACGAAGGGCCTCCTGCGGGAGATCGACTGACTCGCCACGACTCATCGAGCACCGCCGTGAGGAAACCAACGTCACGGCTGGTGATGCTCTCAAGATCGTATGGGTTCGGTGACGGGAACGGTAATCAGTCGTCGATGTGGTCGGCGGAGTTGTCCTGCGGGTCGTAGCCCAGCACCTCGCGAGCGCGGTCGATCGAGTAGTACTTCCGGTCGTTGTCGGAGATGCCGTAGACGATCTCGAAGCCGTAGTCGGCGTCGAGACACCGCTCGAAGAGGTGGGCACAGTCGCGGTAGGAGAGCCACATCGCCTGGCCGCGTTCGTAGTCCTTCGGCGGGTGGGACTCGGTGAGGTTGCCGATCCGAACGCAGACGACTCCCATCCCGGATTCGTCGTGGTAGTACCGACAGAGAGTCTCGCCGGCGGCCTTGCTCACGCCGTAGAGGTTGCCGGGCCGTGGGAGTTCGGTGCCGTCGAGCCGGAACTCGTCGGGTGGGCGGTAGAGTTTGGGCACCCGGTCTTCGGTTTCGTAGCCCCCGACGGCGTGGTTCGAGGAGGCGAAGACGAACCGCTCGACCCCGGCCTCGACGGCGGCTTCGAGGACGGTCCTGGTGCCGTCGATGTTGTTGGCGAGCACGCTGTCCCACGGCGCTTCGGGGCGAGGGTCGCCCGCGAGGTGGACCACCGCGTCGATGCCGACCATCGCCTCGGCCACCGCTTCCTCGTCGGTGATATCCGCCACCACGAACTCGTGGTCGAACTCGTGGGTCGGTCGGTCCCGGTCGAGGAGTCGCCAGTCGTAGGCGTCGCCGAGCCGGCCGAGGATCGCACGGCCGACCCGTCCGGACGCGCCGGTAAGCAGTACGCTCGACTCCCGTACCCTCTCCCCCATTCGAGTGGGCCTCGGATAGGGGACGATAAGAAACGTGCGGTTCGGGTTCCGCCTCAGGCGAGCCGCGCGAACGCCAGCGTCCCGCTGATGTTCTCGATGTAGATCTCGACCACGTCGCCCTCCTGCGCGCCGGGGACGAAGATGGTGTACTCGCCGCGTTCGGCCACGCCGTCGCCCTTTCGGCCCGTACCGGTGATCTCGACCTCGTAGGTTCGACCCTCCTCGACGTCGGGGCGCTGGTGGGTCTGTTGGGAGCCGGTGTTCTTCTCGACGGGACGGAAGGCCCCACAGGCCTCACACCGGAGCATCTGGGTCCGGCCCTCGGTTTCGAGGTGGGTGTCGGGCAGCCCGCACTCCGAGCAGATCACGAACTCCTCGGTGTAGCTCCGGATCGCCTCGTCGAAGTCGTCGCTCGAAAAGGTACCGTTGAACCGCGAGCGGCCGGCGTCGAACTGGCCGTTGGTCCCGAGTTCGCGCTGGATCACGCTGTGGATGTGTTCGGCGTCGCGCGAGAGCGCGTCGGCGATACGGCCGAGGTTGGTGAGGCGGGTGAAGGCACCGTCCTTCTGGGCTTCGGCGGTTGGGACATCGAGGCGCGAATCGCCGGTGTCGAGGTCGGGGACCGAATCCATCGCGCGGTCGAGACTTGCTTCGTAATCCATACCCGAACTGACGGCTCACGACCTAAAGGAATTCCGTGAGAGACCGGAGCAGGGTTCCTCGCCCTCTCTCACCGGATATTTCGTGAGAGACGCCAGGCCGGTATCGCAGCTCGCGTATCGAACGCCGAGACGTAACCGACCGCGGTGGCGCGCGCTCGCGGCCGGTCCGAACGATAGTGAGGGCCGGTCGCGGACATTGTGCGAGGGATGAGCACCGCAGGGAGTGAGCCGCAGGCGAACGACCGAGGAGCGCAGTCGGCTGGGGAGGCGTGTGGCTGATGCGGAGCGGTTTGCGGTTCTCAGTTGAGTCGGGAATCGTCGCCGACGAATCAGCCGTCAAAGCAGGATGGCTTCGAGACAGGATACTATTGAACAGTCTATTTGCCCGCCCGACACGAAATCGCCCCCATGACCGACGACTCCGATACAGCCACCGAATCCGACACTACCGACACCACCGACTCCACGAAACCCTCAACCGCCGAACGCGCCTGCTTCGAGACCGGCATCAAGTTCGGCTCGCTCTACCACCAGTTCGCCGGCACGCCGGTGAGCCCCGAGAGCGCCACGAGCCTCGCACGCGCCATCGAGGAGTCCATCGAGAACCAGCCACACTGCGAATCCGTCGCGGTCGAGATCCTCGAAGACGAACTCGCGGCCGCCATCGACCACGGCTACACCGAGCTCACCGGGAGGTTCATCGAGGTCGAGATCGTCGTCGAATGCGATGGGCAACGCGTTACGGCGGGAATGGCGATGGAGGACGGCTACCCGCTGATGGCGATCGAGTCGGTCGAAGAAGCCGAGTAGCCGGATCAGCCCTCGGACGACGCGCTCCCCGTCTCGTCGATCCGTGTTTCGTACTTCTCGAACGCCTCGTCGAGTGCATCACCGGCGTCGATATCGAGCGAATCCGCGAGCGCGAGCAGCGAGAACAGCGCGTCGCCGATCTCGTCGGGATTCACCGAGAGACCCGCTGGATCGGCTCCGTAGTTCGACGATTCCGTCGCGTCGGCCGCGATCTCGCCCACCTCGGCGGCGAGGTCGAGGATCCGGTGTTCGGGCGGGGCGTCGAGGTCGTGGTCGGCGACGAACGCTGCGACCCGTCGTTGTGCCTCCATGGCGAGGTGGGAAAGCGGAGCCGGGTTTCACTTTCGCTTTCGGGCACGCTTTTAAACCCCGTGGCAGCGAAGCCCACGCATGAGTCAATCGACGTTCGAGGACGACGACCTCTTCGACGAGGCCGCCGACGACATCCGAAGCGACGTCGAGGAGCGCCTCGACGCGGTGGCGGACGCGCTCCCCGACGGCGACGCGATCTGGTCCGTCGAGGCCGACAACACCCTCGGGGTGCTCAACTCGCTGCGGTCGGCGCTCGACGTCGACGACGCCGCCGCCGACCTCCGGGAGGCGAAGAAGTGGTACGCGATGGGCAAGCGCGCCGAAGTCTTCGACGACAGCGACGACCTCGAAGCCCGCATCGAGACCCTCGACGGGGTGCTCACGGACGTCGAGGAGGCCCACGAGCAGGCGTCGGGGCTGGCGAGCACGGTCCCGGAACTCCGTGGTGCGCTCGACGAGACGCACGACGGCGAGTCGGGGGACGCAGAGGAGAGCGAAGCCGACGAGGAGTCGGACGAAGCCGACGCGGAGGAGGGCGAGGCCGAAGCCGCCGAGTAGCCCCGGTCTTCACCCGGTCGTCGGACACTCACCCGGTCGTCGAGCCGTCCACGTCGCGTTCGGCGACGGCGTCGAGCAGGTCCACGAGCGACGCGGTCGCACGTTCGAGGAAGTCCTCGCCGCGGTCGAGGGTCCCGTCCGAGGGGTCGCCGACGACGCCGTTCTCGGTGAACTCGGCCGAATCGACCGCGAGGTTCGTTCCCGACACCCACTCGCCCCAGCGCTCGCTCGCATCCTCGCGAGCCGTCTCGATCCGGTCGTCGTGAACGAGATCCGGATGGGTGGCTCGCAAAAGCGCGGTCTCGACCGGCCCGCCGTGGCCCATTCCCTCGGCATCGATCGCGTCGAACCAGGTGAACGGGACCACGTACGCCGCGTCGTGGCGGGTGATGGTCGCCGAGATCTCTCGAAGGGCGTCGACGTTGCCGCCGTGCCCGTTGACGAGCACCACCCGATCGAAGCCGTGGTGTGCGAGGCTCGCGACGACCTCGCGGACGTAGCGTCGGAAGGTGTCGGGCGTGACCCAGAGCGTGCCCGGGAACCCCCGATGCTCCTCGGCGATCCCCACGGGGATCGTCGGCGCGAGGGCGACCGCCCGGTCGTTCGTCCCTTCGTAGACCTCGACGGCACCGTCGGCGACGGCGCGTGCGGTGAGACGGTCGGTTCCCAGGGGTGCGTGCGGGCCGTGCTGTTCGGTACTTCCGACGGGCACGACCGCGAGGTCGGTCTCGACGTCCGCGACGTCGGTCCAGGTCGCCGTGGTGAGGTCCATAGGGGGGCGAACGGGGCCAGCGGCTTAAGCAGGCATAACCCATTTGAGTACGCCCGCCGTCGGGCGACTCGATGAGTGACAGCGACGAGACCCGACAGCAGGGCATCGAGTTCGGCGAGTTCGAGGGGACGATGGAGTCGCTCGACTACCCGGTCGAGCACGCAGACCTGGTCGCCGACCACGGCGACGCCGAACTCGAACTCCCGAACGGCACCGAGACGCTCGAAGAGGTGCTCGAGCCCCTCCAGGACGAAGAACAGACCTACCAGGACAAGGAGGAACTCGAGACCATGATCATGAACATGGTCGGCGACGACGCGATCGGTCGGGAGAACTACTCCGACCGCGACTCGGCGGGTATCGGCGAGGAACCCGACGAGGGCGAGGGCGGGGACGACGAAGAACAGTCGCTCTGATCAATCGTCGCCGCTTTCGGCGGTCTGGGCCTGGCGCTGGGTCGCGCGTTCGATGAACTCCTCGGGGAGCTCGTCGATCTCGCCGGCCTGGACCGCCCAGAGGTTGGCGTACAGCCCGTTTTCCTCGATGAGTTCCTCGTGGGTCCCGTGTTCGCGGACCCGGCCGTTCTCCAGCACCACGATCTGGTCGGCGTCCTTGATCGTCGAGAGCCGGTGGGCGATCGAGAAGGTGGTTCGCTCCTCGGTGAGCCGGTCGAGCGAGCGCTGGATCAGCATCTCGGTCTCGGTGTCGACGTCCGAGGTCGCCTCGTCGAGGATCATGACCTCGGGGTCGCTCAGGATGGCCCGCGCGATCGTGATGCGCTGGCGCTGGCCGCCTGAAAGTTTGACCCCACGCTCGCCCGCCATCGTCTCGTAGCCCTCCGGGAGGTTGGTGATGAACTCGTGGGCCTCGGCGGCCTTCGCGGCCTCGATTATCTCCTCGTCGGTGGCGTCGAAGGTGCCGTAGGCGATGTTCTCCTTGATCGTCCCGTAGAAGAGATACGACTCCTGGGAGACGTAGCCGATCGCCCGCCGGAGGCTCGACAGCGTGACCTCGTCGATGTCGGTGCCGTCGACCCGTATCTCGCCCTCGTCGACGTCGTACATCCTGAGCAGGAGTTTCAAAACGGTGGATTTCCCCGCGCCAGTGGGGCCGACGAGCGCGATCGTCTCGCCGCCCTGTACGTCGAAGGAGACGTCCTCTATCGTGGGTCCGCCCTCGCCGCGTTCGGACTCGTACCCGAAGGTCACGTCGTCGTACTCGACCCGTCCCTCCGTCACCGTGAGGTCGGTCGCGTCGGGGTCCTGAGCGAGCCGGCTGGGTTCGTTCATCAGCCCGAAGATCCGCTCGGCGGAGGCGCGGGCGCGCTGGTACATGTTGATGATCTCGCCGAACTGCGCCATCGGCCAGATGAACCGCTGGGTGTAGAGGATGAACGTCGTGAACGTCCCGACCTGGAGGGGACCGCCGTTCAGGCCGTTCGAGAGCGGGCCCGGAGCGGTGCCGGTGAACACCCAGTAGCCGCCGATGACGAACGTCAACACGAAGCCGATCCCCGAGATGACCTGGAGCATCGGGAAGAACTTGATCCGGATCCGGATCGCCCCCCAGTTGGCGTCGTAGTAGGCCTGTGAGACGTCGTCGACGCGGTCGGATTCGTAGGACTCGGTGTTGGTGGACTTGATGACCTGGATGCCCCCCAGATTGTTCTCGAGCCGGGAGTTGACCTGGCCGACCGACGACCGGACCTCGGCGTACTTGGGCTGGATACGCTTGATGAAGTAGTAGGTGAAGAGCGCAACCAGCGGCACCGGGATCAGCGCGATCAGCGCGAGCTGCCAGTTGAGGACGAGCATGATCGCAGCGATACCGAGCACCATCGCCGAGAGCCGGAAGACGGAGTTCATGCCGCCGTTGAGGAACTGTTCGAGTCTGTTGACGTCGTTCGAGAGGATCGACATCATCTCGCCGGTCTGCTTGTCGGCGAAGAAGTCCATGTTGAGCCGCTGCATCTTGTCGTAGGTGTCGGTCCGGACGGCGTGCTGGATGTTCTGTGAGAAGGAGTTCCAGCCCCAGTTGCGACCGTAGTGGAAGATAGCGCCGCCGAAGAAGGCGAACGATATCAGCCCGACGAGCACCCAGAACTGTGCGGTCTGGGTCGTCGGGAGCCACGCCTCGGGCACTGGCAACGGGTAGAGGGAGAACGGTTGGTTGCCACGGAAGACCGAGTCGATGCCGATCCCGAGCAACAGCGGCGGCAGGAGGTCGAGCATCCGGGCGAGCAGGCTCGCGACCGTCCCGACCGCGAAGGAAAACCAGTTCTCGCGACCGTACTCCGAGAAGAGCTGGCGCATCGCGTTGTCCGTTCCCTCCCGTTGTTCTTCAAAAGGGTCGTCCTCATCGAAAGAAAAACTCATTGGACGATCGAAACGGGTACTCGCTTAAAACACTTCCCAACGGACAGAACCGCTCTCCGGCGAAAATCCCCGGGTTTCGGTGTCCACGGGGACGAACTCCTCACTCGGAGTTCCCGATCGCGACCCGGTGGCCGACGTGGATCCCGTGGCTCCGCATCCACCCGCGCGGGACTTCGAGGATGTACTTCCCCTCCCCGGTACGTTCGATCGACTCGCCGTTTTCGTTGGGCCCGGGTGCCGGCGCTTCCCGGATCGCGTTGATCCGGCCGTCGGCCCCGATGAAGACGATGTCGAGGGGGTAGTCCATCTCGCGCATCACGTAGGTGTGTTCGGAGGGCTTCTCGTAGGTGAACAGCATCCCGGAACCGTTCGCGAGCGAGGGGGTCTCGGAGAGCCCGGTGTACTTCTTCTGGTAGGTGTCGGCGATCCGGACGTCGACCGTCCCGAGGGTCCGAGAGCAGTTGTTCGTGATCGTGACCTCGGCGCGGTCGTACTCCTGGGGGGTGCCCATCAGCGACATCGGCGAGGGAACCACGCCGGCGACCACCGCCGAGGTCACCACCAGCGCGACCACCGAGAGGCCGAAGACGATGTTCACGACGCGCTGGAGCGACATATCCGAGGCTGGTCGCGTGGAGCCTAAACCGTTCCGACGGCCGACGGAAAGGGTTATTTCCCGCGCCCCGGTTCGCCCATACGGGGCTCGTGGTCTAGTTGGTTATGACGCGGCCTTTACAAGGCCGAGATCGGTGGTTCGAATCCGCCTGAGCCCATTCAGGATACTCGGTCGCTGGCGCGACCTCCGTTTCCTTCAGAGCCGGTCGGCTTCTCACGCACCTTGCCTTGTAAAGGGCCGCGTCACGCTGCTTCCGGCGGGTTTCACCCACCTTCACCAGCGGACCGCTACCGCCCCGCTGACCACCATCTCCGGTAGATTCGAACCAGTAGCTCTGGAAGCGTGCTACGGTTTGATTCGAACCAGTTGATGGGGTCAAGTCTATCACGTCTGGCGATTAGCTATATTCGAACCTGTTGTATCATAGACCTTTCGGTGCGGGATTCGGCTATGACTTGCCGAAGTCAAGTCCCGTAGTTTGCTTAGAGTAGGCCGATCGCTTGCTAACGTTCCGGTGGCAGAGATTCAAGGCAACATAGACCTCTTCACTCCTGCTCATAAACCGCCCTATCCTATTAGATAATATAGGAAAATTTTCCAACAAGTGTTATAATCTTCGCTCCACTATGATAGTTTGCGATGTCGAATAAGATACCAAAAGAAATAGCAGAAGGACTTAGCACAGTAGAAATGCGGATGCTCACAATATTGGGTGAATACGGTCCGTTAACCGATAAGGAGGCTATCGCCATCTACAACGAGATTTACGGATAGAGCCATCGATATCACCATCCATGGGTTTCGGTGGCACATCACGCGAAGGAACATATTCTGTCAATCAATTAGTCCACCGGTTCCCGCATTCTCGGCATTCGTACTCGCCCCACTGTGAATTATAATGCTCGATAACTAAAGACCCACTGCAGACCGGGCAAGAGTTCTGATATATCATTAGAAGGTGAACCGGGGTTTTGGACGAGACATTTTCACTCCGAATGCAGCAAAGAACTCAGCGCGTTCCTGTTCTGTGGGACTCCGAGATTCGTACTTGAAAGCAGAGGGTCGTTCATTGGGGATGGAGTCGTTCAGCGGATGGTTCTCAATATATTGGTCTATCTGGTGCTGGATTCGAGCACGTCCTTCCTCGTTAGTGTTTCCCATACTATGTTTAGTGGGCGTATATGTTATATTTGTTTTGACATTACCGGCAGTGTTATGCTTATAATCTACGGTCAGGCAAAGCTGTAATCGTTACACTTAGAGCTTCTACCTTCGCTAAGAGACTGTTAGTATTTCCTGCTAACGATGGGCTTATCAGTCAATGGATCCATGATATGACAAGAATAAGACGTAGCTATAGAGAATGTTGATCGAAGGAAGCAGGGGCGAGCTTGATGGGCATTGCCCCCACGAGAGATGGATCGATGGAAACCAACCCGAAGAGGTCAGTTCCTACCGATCTTATGGGTTTGGGAAGTATGAAACCATTGGTCCGGTATCACGGCCATGAGCGGTGGACTGCCGCTCGATTTGATCCAACAGGGTTGCACGGAATCGCTGATAACAGCCGTGTATGGTAAGGAGCGAAACTTTGCAATCCCCGCCCTGATGAACATGGGGAAGACCTATGGAGCAGTGAAAGCGGCACACAACGCTGGAAAAGAAGTAACGATATGTGAGCCACGCACGGAGAAATACGCTGATCTCGTGGAAGACTGTGAGCACATAGGATTATCCGCCAAGGTCCTCCCTGCATTCGATGGGAAGAACGAGCAGGTCGAGAGGGCATATTGCCCGACCGCCAGCGGTGAGTATGATAATCCGGATGCTGAAACACCAGTATCGGAGAAGGTCAAAAATCAACGAGCAAGAGGGGTAAGCCCCATAGAGATCCACGAGAACTTTGAGGACGAACATGGGTATCCGATTCCCTGTCAAGAGCATAGAGATTGCCCCTACCTTCGGGCTATGCGGGAGCTTCAGCCTGAGAACTACGATGTGTTGATAGGGCACTATAGCCACGCTTTCGTTGAGCGGTTTGTTGAGGACCGTATCGTTGTGATCGATGAGTTTCCTGCCGGTGCTTACGTCAACTCTCTGGCGGGCGACGTTCTCCGAGAGTCGGTCTTTCAGTGGGCAAAGGATAATCCAGAGCTACCCTTTGACAGTCTTGATGAGCTTACCGGTGGAGCACTCAGCGAGAACGACATCGCTGCTAGCAACAAATGGTTTGGCTCAGGATACCCCCAACGCGATTCAACCGGTCTCACACACAATCGACGCCTGTTCGCTGATACACCACTTGCCGTGTACACTCTGCTGAATGGTACGCGCCTTGATAACGGACTGAAATACTGTGAACTGGGGAACGGTCGAACAGGAGTCTATAATCCCCGTGTTGGCAGGAAAGGCAAGCTAACGTTCTATCTGCTGAATCGCCCGAACTTCGATGCAGCGGAGCAGGTAGTAGCCCTTGATGGCACGTTTGACAAAACGATGTGGAAGCTTGCAACAGGGATTGAGTTTGAGGTTGAGAATGTCCTTGACGAGAAGCGGCGTGAAAGCTACATTAAGGACACACTCGGGTATCACATCTACCGTATCAGTATCCACAGCCGTCCAACATCCGGCGGGAGGTACACCGATCCTGAGCGGGTTCGACTGATACGTGAGACCATTGAGGACACATACGATACGGATTTAGCGTTCATAGGGTCGTATGGAGACATGTACAAGCACGAAACCAATTTAGCAGAGGCCGACGTTCTCCCTAAAGACAGCCATAATAGAGAAGACGTAATCGGCTCAGGGATGTTTGAAAACCATAACCTCGGATTGATCTGGGGTTCAAATCATTTCGGAGACGACTACGTGAAAATGTGGTCTGCTCTCGGCGGGGAGTCTGCCAGCAGAAACAAAGACGTGAGAAACCCGGACTATGGCTCGCTCGGAAATCGGGTGGTCCGTTGGATGCGAGAGTCACTTACCGCCCAAGAGCTATTCCGTATTGGACGGGACCGTAGTAAGTCCGTAATCTACGTCTACACCGCCCATACACCCGAATGGTTGCCGATCAACGGGACTGGTGAGGTGTTCCGAGCATGGTCCAAAGGAGCCAGAAACGTGGTTGAAGTACTTAGAGAGCTTGACGGAGACCGACATACAGAGCCACAGATACGCAATCAGACGGAGATCAAACAGAGCCAGACCAACAAATGTCTAAGAGAGCTTTCCAGAGCGGGGTTCATCGAACAGGTTGAGACAAGCCTGCAAACAAACATCTGGCGGGACAAGGAGCTTGAGAAGTTCGATCCAAAGGGATTCGTTGATCTCACGTTGGTACACACAGAGACTCCGAGCCTACCGACTACCGATCATGGATTACAGGACGCGGTTGAAGAAGGTGAAAAAATATCAAGCCAATAGTGTAGGATTTCTTACACACCTACCGGTTTCCCCTATTAATATACAATACGTAAAATCGGTAGGTATGTAAGATAAGCTACGATAATTCTTAGCAATGGCGTCATCTTTTTCGTAAGCAACCTTCTCGATCTGTGCCACCATCGCGTCATCGCACTGGAGCCATGGCTTGAGAGCGATCAACTTGGTTCTGCATCAGCCCAACGATTCAAGTCGTGGTTTTAAGACGGCACTAAGAACTCTCTCCCCGTGCTTTATAGATAAAGAGGAAAAAGGACAGAGAACAGACTACACATGAGTGACCCAATCGAATACTACGTGCGAGGATTCAGCGAGAATGATGGTGTAGTGAAGATAGATGTGAACGCATATGTTGATACGGGTAGCAATAACAGGGGGCTTCCTAATCATGCTACAGAACAATTTGAGATTCTTTGGCATCGGGTTAAAGGTAATGAAGACAAACTTGAACATAGAGCGATAAGAGGATACAACGATGGAAGTGGTCTTTTGCATGGAGCAGGGCACGCTTCTGCCAGAGCAATAGAAAACGATGTTAACGGTCTCGCCAAATTCTCGGTTGAGAAGGCCCCGAGAGGTGGGAAACCGGAGAGGAACGGTATATTAATCGATCGCAACCGTAATAAGATCGTTTCGATATAGACCTTTTTGGGTGCCCCTCTATTACGGATTGATTAGTGTGTTAACTGTTCTATCAGTAGCAAATACCTGTTAACTCCGGCATATGTGTTCATAATACATGCAGCGGACTAAATACAGTCTACTTTAACCTTAGGTAATGGTATGCTACACCGGAGGGAATCTTTCCTCCTCTCAATGCCACCGGTGAGTCTGCAAAGCTATTCCACCATACAATAGTATGTAGCATGCAAGGGCACCGGTAGCATATCGTGCGGTATCCCAAAGATCACTAACGAGCAGCAACAGTAGTTGTGCAGCGGTAAGGGATATGTGCGATTCAGATTTTTATCGTTCAGGATAGCTTACCGGTTGCATGGATTCTGGTTGGCCGTAGCTTAGGAGGATGATTGACCCCTTTACCCTGCTACCAGCGCGAATATGCGCTGCCATCAGATCCGAGTATCAGTGGAAGTATGCTTATCAACGAACGTTGTTAATGGTCACATTAGTGTTCTCTGGTTTGTTCCTATCAACATTTACAGTTATATCTCCTCTAACTAAAGTTGCACCTCTTGAGCCAGCGTTGTTTACGGATTGAACTACACTGTTGAACTCGCTCAAATCGTATGAGGTACCAAACGGGAATATTTTGTGTTCAACATAAAAGCCGCTCAGAAAACCACTATGTTCACTGTTTAGAGAAACCTCTACAGATCCATGGGACATTGTGGCGTATAGCTTATTTTCAAACTCATTCATCTTTTCACTTGAAGTGTCGTTCAATAGTAGTTTGGCTGCTTCAAATGAGGCGTCTTCCACATCTTCTGGATGATCATAATGGTCTATAATTGATCTTGCGCTATTTTCTGGAATTTGATTTGCTACCGATTGTGTGACTGTGTAAAAATACAATACGCTCAGGTATTCTCGGTCAGAACGACCTCCAACAATGTATAGAGTCTGGTCGCTTATCGCTCGATGTCCGCGAAGAACTTCATCATAGACACCTTCAATTGTCACTTCTTCTTCATTTCTTCCAAGTATCTCGTCATCGATGATCTCGATATAATTTCCGATCAATTCAAGCTTTTGAGTTAGTTGTTGTTCAGAAACCATTTTTATTATGCGTTTGCCATCTTTTTTAGGGAATTATGACCAGGCTGAACTTGCGAATTGTGCTCATTTGGTTCAGCGGTGCTAACACTGGTGTTAGACCTACTGATTTCTTGTTTGTCTGGGAGGGATTTCGGCATTTCGTTAGACTTTACCTGCTCAACGATCCGATTTAGCTTGAATATCTCTTGCGTAATTGGGCTTTTTTCGTTTATAGTGTACCGTGGTCTATCCCGATTTTTTGTCATCTTTTCGACTACCCCGAGACCCACTAATGAGCCGATGTGAGACTCTACACTCTTGGGTGTAATACCGGATTTGTCTGCCAACTCGTTGGTCTTGAATTCTCTGTTCGGCGGTGAAGAGAGCAGAGCGTCTATCATTAGCACAAGACTATCATACCGTGTGACCTCCATCCAACCTGAGGGGATATTTTTTCGATATTCTTTCATACTCATATTTTTAACCTCCTCTCTGGTGTATTCGTCTGCCATACCCCCTCTTCGATATCCTCTCGGAAAACAGTTTCCGAAATCCCGAAATCAGATTCCTCAATGTTTATTGTGATTACACGCAAAGTGTTTGTCAGTGTGTAATAGCTATCTCTACTGCCAGATATTAGGAAAGCTAATTCACGGACATACCCATGTTGGGAGCAAAATACAGCGGTTTGACGTTCTAAAAGATGCGTCCAGTGGGGAGGATTGGGATACTGTTGAGGATGCTCTGAATGAGATGCTTGACAAATTTAGGTTTATCACTGAAGATAGTGGAGGCGTGTTTTTGAGCCAGCGTGATTACGGAGAGGAGCTGGTGGACTACTATGAAATGCAGTGCGGGAATGACCCTGCTTTCTTCAAAGAGCGGTTGGATCATGTGCAAAATCAGGTCTGGCTGAAGCGTGGACTCTCACCCCCTCATCCGTAGTGCGTTTTACAGACGTAGTTACCCCACAATCAGGCTCAGAGTTTAGATAGTGAGGTAATTACCTGTTCTGCCCATACCGTCAACAAAACCCTCCGAAAACTGGTATATACAAACAGGAGAGTAATCTAACATATGTCGCAAACAAGGGTCACTCTAAACGTACACGAGGAAACGAGAGACGAGGTTCGTGCTCTTAAGCGGGGGAACGACAGTTATGATTGTGCAGTGAATCGGCTGTTGGCTCTCCATAACTCCGAGAATTCTGAGAGGGGTGATCGGAGTCAATGACCGACGAAAAACAAACACTCAACCGCTACTCCGCACCGGAGGGCAACGATTTTGCCGTGGGTAACTCCGGGGGATCTCCACCGGAAGGCAACACGAACGCTCTCACTCACGGTGTGACCGCCGATCCGACCCATTTGATGGATGAACTTGAGCCGGAGGAACAGGAATTCGTAGAACGCTTGGCCGGGTCATTCCTTGAGACCGCGTCGTTCGGTCCTGAATCTCCGCTCGCAACTATTCTCACAACTGTTTGCGTCAAGATCGTCCAAGAACGCCGAGGAGAGCGTGAGATCGCTCGTGACGGGCCGACAGTCGAGAAAGTAGTAGGAAAGCAGGAAGATGGGACTCCTATTGTCGAGAAGGATGAGCACTACCTTGCCAAGTTCACATCACGGCTCTCGAAGGACATTCGGCTCTCGCTGAAGGATCTCGGCTGTCTCCCTGACCCCGATAGCCAACAAGCAGAGGCTACAGAATCACTTGCTCAGGTGCTTGCCGGGAAAGGAGAGTAAGAATGGCAAGATGAGCGCAAGCACCAACGAACTTCAGTCGCTCTCCCGTATTGAGCGTGCCAAGCGTATCTTCAATTTCAATCCAGTTGGTTGGCAGAGGGACTTGCTCGAAAGTGACTCAGCCGATAAGAGTGTGAATTGTGGTCGGCAAGTGGGAAAGTCTGAGACGGGCGGGTTAATTGCGGCAGATGCCTGTCTGAATGAGTCAGGCATCACAGTAGCAGTTCTTGCACGATGGCAGGATACTGCCGATGAGATGTGGGAACGTATGGAGAGGCACTTTCGCAATACAGGACTTTCGAATGAGCAGCTGGGGATCGTCACCGATAATGCCAGAGAAAAGAAGCTCGACAATGGAACACGGGCTATCTGCCGCCCCCTCCCGCAAGACGCTGATTCGTTCAGAGGCAAACTGCCGAAGGTCGTAGTTGTAGATGAAGGGGCGCTTGTGAGCGAGGAAGTGTTCAGTCGAGTTATAGAGCCGATGTTCGTGACATGGGGCTATAATCACGAGTTGATCGTGATGAGCACGCCGCGAGGAAAGAGCGGCTATCACTATCGCAAATTCACTCATGACGATTCATTTGAGTCGTTCACAGCAGCAACCCCCGATTTCATCCCCCTCGCCGTTGATGCCGGAGTAGTCGATCCCACGGCGGCAGAGTGGCTTGCCGACAAGGCAGAGGAATACGACGAGAACGATCCGGTCTGGCTAACAGAATTTATGGGGCAATTTGCTGAGGTAGGGGATCCATTTCTCCCTCGTGCCACCGTAACGTCATGTGTTCAACAAGATCAGCCTGAACTTACTGGTAGTGTGTTCGCCGGAGTTGATATGGCTCTATCAGGCGACGACGCCACAGTGATCATAGCAGTGGATTCTCAGGGCCATACGAGAGTCGAGAGTGTCGTTGAAGATGATACTACCCCGGCCATCATATCCAGATTAGAACGGCTACAAAAGGCTCACAGCTACGCTGGGATCGCCGTTGATGCTACAGGTTTAGGGGAAGCAGTCACATCAGCGTCAACAAACCTCACAAACGTTGAACCAGTGAAGTTCACGAGCAGAACCAAGGCAACCATGTATCAGCGGCTCAAGCGCCTGCTCGAAGGTGAGGAACTGAGCTTGCCGAATAATGATCGGCTTGTCAACGAATTAGTGAGTTTGACGTACGATTTCACAAGCTCGGGACTCTTGCAAATATCACACTCTAGTGGTAGCCACGATGATATGAGTGATAGCTTGTGCCTTGCTCTTGAAGCCAGATCCACTGGTGAACAGGATCGCTATCGTGGAGCAACCAAACCGGTTTTGGGAACCATCAAGAAGCGAGAGACGCGCTCTTTTGAAACGTTGATGAAGCAGTGACGGGTGATAGTGCTCTATATACGGCTCCTTGAAGGGGGGTGTTTCGAGGGTTGAAATCACCCCACCCCACCACCTCTTAGGAGAGGCCAGATCTCTGGTTTTAAGCTTTTCCTGATAAAGACTACATTAGCTCGGAATTTGCCTGCCTAAGTTACTGAGACGGCCATCCGAAGACAAATAAACTTTTTTTCCATATGACTATCAGATGCTCGCTTGTGTGGTAGTGTCATATGCTTTGAGAGTTGTATCAATTTTATTTAAATACCATTCTGAATTTTCGTTATTGTTTGCATACTTTGCCGCCCACTCTCTAAGAACGTACCACTCGCCAATCTCTGTTTCAGTATCACTAATAACAACATACATATTTCCATATTTGTAGCCTTTCTCTACCCCAGCAGCATAAGCTGCTGCTATTTTTCCGATTTCGCTTGATAACTCATCTGAGGAAGTAGCTGTAGTAATATATTCAAGTCCAATATCGTTGGAAGGTCCTTCGTTATCCTCAGGCAGTATATATATATCGCTACTACCACCAGTACTAATATAGCCCATAGCTGTGCGAAGTGCGTTGACTCCTGCCTTAGCGCTCTTGTTTCCATTCTGGACATCCATTGCGTCACTGAGTCCGGTCGTTCCTGTCTCTTCGATAGACAATGTATCTGTAGAAGTTTCCTGTGTCGTTCTTCCCACAACTTCCTGTGTTACTTTTTCAGTGCGTCCCTGAGTATCGTCTTGAGAGTTTTGTGAAGCATTTCCGCTTTCTGAATCCGATGAACAACCAGCAAGAGCAAACATACCGACGGCGGTAGCTCCTATAATGTATTGTCTCCGGGTGCCTTTTTTATCCATGTAACTGTATCAGAGACAAGCATTAAATAATTTTCTACATATTAGTTCTATCTGACCGGTCAGCTCTACCAATTATATCATTTTCGTCGGTTGGGTCAGAAACTACTGAGCGAATGAGTCTAATCGGTCAGACGAAATTGGATATTCTCTCCGAGCTTGGAGAGCAGCCGTCCCACGGATATGCTCTCGCTGACGAATTGGAGATCTCACACGGGTACATCTACACCCATCTTAGCGAACTTAGTGAGGAGGGGATGATCGAAATCACTGATGAAAGAGATGGCAAGAAGATCTATGCTCTGACTGATAGTGGTCAATTACTTCTACGCGCTCTCATTAGCGATTAAATGGGAGGGAAACGAGTCTTACTCAGGTTTCTACCGCCAGAAGAATAGATGATGAGTAGGAGTACCACTTCTTATCTTACCAAACTTCAAACGACGCTTTCCATTCGATGTTAGGTAAGACTTGTCATTCGGCTAATCGGTGGCACCGCGAGCAGAATAGAAAGAGCAATAAAAAGGCTAAGGAATGCGTTGACAGCGATTTCCTTAGCCCTGAAACATGGGATAGAAGCTCTCGACCAGCAACTTGAAACTCTTATGTGATGGACACCGACCGCACCCCTCAAGTCATGTTAGTTAATATATATCATGGCCGGGTGGTTGTCACTCCATATAGTCAAAAGCAGGATACTCAAGTAGCGTGGTCGGAATCTTCTATTGCCTGATTTCAGGGATTTGAGTGGATTACAACTGACGTTATCCCCGTGCAGCCGGCTTTCGAGGATGTTACCCCTACCTAGGGGGTGCCAGATACCCCTTACAAAAATTAGAAGTCTCAATTGTTTCTCTGCTATAACCGGATGATTAGACCTCCCTGATTGCCACCGGAGCGTTGACAAGTTTGCGGAACGCGACTCGGCTTACCGAAGACAGCCGGTGAGCGCGGTCCCGGTTATCTCGTCGTGAGTCAGCGTCCCGGTCGCACCACACTCGCACTCGTAGACCTCAAACGCCCGGTCACCGTTGTGCGAGCCGGTCGTAATCGTAAGCCCCCAGCCGTGGCCGCACCGGGAGCACGATAGGGTATCGTTCATTGGCGCTCGCCCCCATCGGCCAGGACAGGGCTCTCATCGGAGCTTGATGCCATGAGAACGGCGGGCTGGTTCTCGACGGCGAGCATGTGCTTGCATCCGTCCTCGGGGTTATGATACTTCCACGAAGGACAGGTGCAATCGAACGGGATGCCGCTCTCGACACTGACGACGTAAACGTGCTCGCCGGAGTCGTCGCCGTAAGAGGTATTCTCAACGCGCACTGCACCCGGCACAGGCACACGGAATTCGAATGCTTCCCACTGTGCACGCTGTTCATCAACCGAACCGCTTTCGTTATCGGAGTTGCTTCGGGTCATTGCTGGTTGGATTGCCAGCACTGAAGGGCCGTGTTAGAGCACGGTCCTTTTCCTCGGGACTACGCCCCTCAGTGCTTACTACAGTCAACAACCCCTACTCTATTAAATCTATGCATTAGTGCATAGTGTGCGTCAGTGCATGGTCCTTATTAGGCACTGGTGCATAGTGCTACTCACATGGGTCGCTACCGTGCCATCATGACTGACACTGATAGAGAACACATAGCAGAGAAAGGAGAGCCAACGGACCAACAGGTGGATCAATCTGTGTATCGGGTTCGGAAGCGGATCAACGAGGAACTACCGGAGGACATTGCTGTTCTAAGAGAGCACCGCCCAGATCTACTGAGTGAACTTCGAGAAGTGGTATGTGAAAACTGACCCCACAGTTTCGAGTCGAGAGTAGTTATAGCCTGTCGAGATAGGATCGGCGTTGTTCTCTACGTTTCGCTTGAGTGCGTCCGTCATAGTGCTTGTCAAGAACGTCTGTTGAGACATCCATCCGGTCTGAAGCGATCTCTTTCGGCACGTCGGCGTTCAGATGAGCGGTGATAGCCCCACGCCTAACCGGGTGAGGACTCGTAGAAGTGGGACATTTTGAAGCCGCATCGTACTGAGTGCTCGCCTCACACTCCAAAGGATCACGGCCATGTGGACATTCATTCGTGTGATGGCAAGGGCGTGTGAGAGCGTAGAAGTGCTTTTGAATCACAGTCTTACCTGCTCTCCCTGATCGGACAGCGAACAGTGGCTCACGTCCGTTCTCGTCGGTCACATCGGGTCTGTGCATGGCGATGTAGTTGGATAGGGTCTCACACACGTCGGGGTTCAGATTGACCTCACGCTCCCCCTGCTGCTTGTTCTTGAGCGGGGTTCCTGTTTCTGGCCGGTGCCGGATTCTCACGTACTGCTGATCGGGGTTGTAGTCCTCTATATCAAGCCCGCGAGCAGTCCCCATCCGAAATCCGGTATGCCAGATAAGAGCAAAGAGAGCGTGCCTGAGAGTTGCGTATTCGAACTTAGTGAGATATTCGAGAATTCGATCTGCCGTTGGCTCGGAGAGCAGATCGTCTTTACGTGTTTGCTCATGACGGCTCACCTTCGGGAGTAACACCCTGTGAGAGACACCATCATTTACGGCGTTGATCTGTTCACAGAACCGGAGGAAAACTCGGATCGTGCTCAGTTGGGTTCTGAGGGTCATGTTATTGACGTTCATACTACGCCACTGAGTGAATTCGTGGATACGCCTACCAGTGACATCGTTCATGTTCTGCAGATTCGTCTTCTCGCACCATTCAAGGAAGCGAGTTAGTCGGTACTCTTGGCTCTGCAACGACGAATCAGAGATCTCTGTTCGTCGGTAGTTGAGGTACTGTTCTACAGCATCGGCTGGCGATATTGCTTCGAGCATTGGTCTGACATCGCCACACCTGACAGATTTTTAATACAAGGCCGAGATCGGTGGTTCGAATCCGCCTGAGCCCATGAATTCCTGCGAGCGACAGCGAGCAGTGAATTCAGGATGTGAGGGCGGTTCGAAGGAGAGGACGAGCGATCGGAGCGAGCGACGTTCGCGTGGTTCGAATCCGCCCGAGCCCACTCGGGAAACTCGGTCGTCCGAGTCGTTTTTCGATGGCTACAGTCGTCATATACGGGCGATGGAGCGAGTGAGGGTCCCGTGAAGCAAGGCACGGGACCGTTCCGAAAGCAAGTCTTGCAAGCGATGGCAGCCCTTGGTAGCTGACCGCGGTCGACTCGAAACGAGGGCGTGGATTGAAACTACCGTCCGTACTCTCGGGAGGGGAAGGTTTCACACACCGATCCGCTGCCGTATGGCGTTCCAACGTGTCCGACGGGGCGCTACGGGGCACTACCGACGAACCCTCGTCGGCGGAGCAGGACGCCGGCCGACGCATCATCGCGTGGTAGGTGAGGCCATGGGTCGGCTTGCGACCGATGTGAACGATTTCATATAGCGGCCGGTCGTGAGGGGCCGCATGGCGACCGAGGGTGAAGCCCGACCCGGTCCCCGGGACGACTACCCCTTCGCGCCGGACGAGGTTCCAGTGGTGGAGTGGAGCGGCGAGGTCGAACACGACGACGGGTCGGCGGAGGCGTTGTTCGCGGCGACCGAGCGACGGCTGGTCTGCGTGACGCGGACGGGCGAGGAGATCGTGGACTACACCCGGATCGCCGGGGTCGAAACCCGGTCCGAAACCGACGAGTCGGCCGGAGGGAGCTACCGCGACCTCGCGGTCGGCGGGGTGGTGTTCACCGCCGCCGGGCTCGGGGCGTTGGTGGTCGCGGACCGGATCATCGGGATGTCGGTCGGTGTCGTGGTCGCACTCATCGGTGTGCTGTTGCTCCTCGACGTGCTCCGAAACCTCCGGAGCGGGAGCGGGATGATGACGATCGAGGCGTCGGTCGAACACGTTCGACTCGACCGGGTCGATGCCGCGCCGCTCCACATCACCGCCACGGAGCGGGTCGCGACGAGGCTCCGCGACCTCATCGCCGACGCACGAAACGAGGAGTGAGTTACTGAGCGTCTCGGAGACGTATCGATACGACGGGTTCAGCGCCGACGGACGAGGAACGCGACCCCGAGCAACGTGATCACGGCGACCACGGGTCCGAAGCCGGGCCCGCTCCCGCCACTGCCACCGCTCTCGTTCCCGGCGCTTCCGTTCGCCTCGCCGCTCGTTTCGGCCCCGCCGTCACTCGCGGCGGTCGTTTCGGCACCGCCCGCGTCGGCCTGGGTGGCCGCGCTCGTCGCGTCGCTCTCACCGCTGGTCGCGGTACCGGAGCTGTCCTGAACCGTGACGTCCGCGATGTCGACGACCCGGCGGTCGGAGTCGCCCTGGTAGACCGGTTCGTCGGCGTCGGCGTCGAACGCGCCGTTGCCGTTGGAGTCAGCGTAGAGCACCGCGGTCAGGGACTCCGAACCGTTCAGCGGGCGGTTGAGCTCGATCCGGATGTTGTCGGCGATCCCGCCGTTGAGGAGGTACGACGACCCGATGACCCGTTCGTCCCCGCCGCTGGTGCCGTTGATGACGATGAACCCGTTGGTGGGGAGCGTCGCTGAGTCGACGAGGACCGTCTCACCGCTCGACTCCTGGTCGTCGAACGTGATGCTCGGTCCGTCCGACGCGCCGGTGGTTCCCGCGCTCCCGCCGGCGGTCGCCGCCTCGGTCGCCGAGCCGCTTTCGGTCGTCGTCGTGCTCTCCGCCGTCGTGGTGTTCCCGGTGTCGGTCGTCGATTGTTGTGGATGCAGGGGGCCCGTGGCCGCGAGCGCGCCGCCAGCGCCGGCACCCGCTATCAACAGGGCCGACACGAGGGCCACGACGAGAGTATTCGTTCGCATGTTGGACATCGGTAGAAAGCCATGGACCATAAAAGTAGACATCCGCGCTCGCGTGGCGACCCGAACACGGGGACGACGACCGTGTCGGTTGCATGGCTGTCCATGGTCGGTGCGACCGAACCGGAATCCCGCGACCGCCGAAACGGGAGTCACCCGCGGGCTTATTCCGCCGGGCGCGTAGATTCGGTATGAGCGATCTCAGTCTCGACGGCACCCAGCTCGACCGGTACTCGCGTCACATCATCATGGACGGCGTGGGACCCGCCGGCCAGTCGGCACTCCTCGACTCGCGTGTGCTCGTCGTCGGGGCCGGTGGACTCGGCTCGCCCGTCATCGAGTATCTCGCGGCCGCGGGCGTCGGAACGCTCGGGATCGCCGACGACGACGTCGTCGAGCGGAGCAACCTCCAGCGACAGGTGATCCACGGCGACGGTGACGTGGGTCGGAAGAAGGTCGAGAGCGCGGCCGCGTTCGTCGAGGACCTGAACCCCGACGTCGCGGTCGAACCCCACGACGTCCGCGTCGGGCCAGAGAACGTCGCCGACCTCGTCGCCGACTACGACTTCGTGGTCGACGGGGCCGACAACTTTCGGACGAGATACCTCGTCAACGACGCGTGTACGCTCGCCGGGATCCCCTTCTCCCACGGTGCGATCTACCGCTTCGAGGGGCAGATCACGACCTTCACCGAGGGATCACCGTGCTATCGCTGTCTGTTCGCCGAGGCCCCGCCCGCCGGCACGGTCCCCGACTGCGCGACCACGGGTGTGCTCGGGGTCCTCCCGGGAGTCGTGGGGTCGATACAGGCCACCGAGGCCGTCAAACACCTCGTCGGGGTCGGCGAGAGCCTCGACGGCCGGCTGCTCCACTACGACGCGCTCGGGATGAACTTCGAGGAACTCCCGATCCGGCCGAACCCCGAATGTTCGGTCTGCGGCGAGAACGGTATCGAATCGGTCGACGAGGTCGAGTACGTCGGGTCGTGTGCGGTCGCGGAGTAGGGATCAGAGCTCGGCGCGTGCCGGCCGGAGCGGTCGGGCGACGTCCGCCGGGGGCGCGTCGAACCGGTCGGGATGGATCAGTCCGGCGAGGTGTTCGAGCGAGTCCACGAGCCGCGGCCCGGGGCGGTTCATGAACCAATGGCCGTCGAGCGCGTAGGCGCGGCCCTCCCGGACGGCGGTGAGGTCGTGCCAGCCCTCGCGCTCGGTGAGGTCGGCGAGGTTCTCGGCGGTCTGGTCGAGGTCGAAACCACAGGGCGCGACCACGAGCGCCTCGGGGTCGTACTCGCGGATCTCGTCCCACTCGCGCGGACGCGAGGCAGCCCCCGGCTCGGTGAAGCCCTCGGATCCACCCGCGAGGTCGACCATCTCGGGGACCCAGTGGCCGGCGGTCATCACGGGGTCGGTCCAGTCGAGCACCGCTACGCGCGGACGCTCTTCTATGGCGTCCGTCACCGCTTCGACCGCCGCGACGCGGGCTTCGAGGGCCGCCACGAGTTCGTCGGCGCGCTCCTCTCGGCCCACCGCCCGTCCCACGCGCCGGATGTCGTCGAGCACGTCGTCGATGGAGTGGGGGTCGGTCGTGAGCACCTCGCAGTCGAGATCCAGCTGGTCGATCGCGTCGCGGACGAGCACCGAATCCACGGCACAGACGTCGCAGATCCCCTGGGAGACCACGAGGTCGGGGTCGAGTCTATCGAGGGTCGCGAGGTCGATGTCGTAGACGCCCTCGCCGTCCTCGGCTTCGAGGACCTGTCGATCTATCTCGGCGCTCGACGCTTCGGGGTCCACCCGCGAGCGGTTGACGGCGGGTTTCTCGGCCGCCGCGGGCGGGTAGTCGCACTCGTGGGAGACCCCGACGGGGTCGACCCCGAGCGCGTAGACGATCTCCGTCGCCGACGGGAGCAGCGAGACGACGCGCATGGGTCGAGATGGGGCGGCGAAGCCAAAGCCTTCGTGGTCGAACGGGTTTTCACCGCGACGGCGTAAGGCCGACCATGCAGACGACCGCCGGGACCTACCGCGTCCTCCGGAGTCCACGCGACCCCGACGAACTCCTGCTGCTCGACGTCGAGAGCCAGGACCCGACGTACGTGCCCTCGACCGGCTACGAGGGCGACCTCGCGGCGCGGGTGGCGGAACTCGAACCCGGGAATCGTGTCGCGGCCGAGATCGACTGGGCGGACGGGCCACGGTTCGCGGCCGTGACGGTCGAGACCGAAACGACCGTCGAGTTCGTCGACGGCGCGACGGGGATCTTCGAGGCCGCACGCGAGACGTGGGACGAGGCCCGTCGGGAGGGGCAGGCGATGAACTCCCGAGTGACCAGGGACACCGACGGCGAACCGAACGGGGTGGTCTACACCTTCGCGAAACAGTCGGGCGAACGCGACCTCTTCGCCGAGTTTCGGGACGGCATCACCCCGCTCGAACCGCTCGTCGACCGGCTCGCGGAGGGTGCGGAGCCGCCGTTCGCGGGCTTCGTCATCCGGCCGGCGGACGAACCGTTCGTCCTCGTCGCGCTCGCGATCGACCGGGCGGGGCCGCTCGCCGAGACCATCCGCGAGACCTACGCCGGGGCCGCCCGAACGACGCACGGTTTATAGGACGGGCCGGTGAAGGGCGCGGTATGCTCGACGAGGCAGACCGCACGGACCTGGAGAACGTTCGGCTGCGGCTCCGCGTGCTGAGCGGGATGCACAAGCTCGACGCGATCGAACACGCCGACGACCTCACCGACCGCGAAGCGGCCGAGCGGGAGGGGAAAAGCGTCGCCTACGGCAAGGCCGCCGACCACATCGCGGCGGTGCTCGACGGCGAGTACGAACAAGCCGGGATCAACGACCTCGTCTCCGAACTCCCCGCCGACTGGAGCCTCAACCTCCTCCGCTACGCCGCCTACAGCGAACGCACGGACGACTGAGGGCGGGAAGGACTACGGTCGGAAAATTCGCGGTCGAAATGGATAGTGTTATTTGAGGTTTGGGTGTGGAAATTTATATGGGTACGATCTCCGCGGTTTCGAGCGCCGGTGCGGCACTGCGTCGGAATCCTATCATCTTCGCGGCGATGGTCGTCGTCGTGGGAGTCAGCTTACTCTCGACCGTCGTCCAGTTCCTCCCCATAGCAAACGACCCCCTCGTTTCCAGCCTGCTCAGCATGGCCATCTCGCTCGTCGTCACGGTGTTCGTCTACCCGTTCGTCGAAGGCGGGATCATCGGGATGGCGCACGAGGGCGTGGTCGGCCGCACGGGCTTCGGGACGTTCCTCAGTGAAGGCCGTGAGAACTACGTCGGGCTCCTGCTCGCGAACATACTGCTGTTCGCGATTTTCATCGCGACCGGCATCGTCTACCTCATCGTCTCGGTCGTGATCGCGCTCGTCGCCGGGTTCGCGGTGGGTGGCGGGGGCGGCGGCGGGTTCGCGGGCGGTGTGGGGCTCGGCGCGGGGCTCGTCTTCACCGGCATCTCGGCGCTCCTCATCATCGGACTCCTGCTGGTGCCGTTCTTCCTCCAGTTCTACCAGGCGGCGATCGTCGTCGACGACGCCGGCGTCACGGACTCGTTCCGGCGGAGCGCGGGGCTGGTTCGAGCGAACTTCGCGAAGACCCTCGGCTACAACGTCATCGCCCTGCTCGTCAACCTCGTTTCCGTCATCCCGATCCTCTACTACGTCGTTACCCAAGTGTCCGTCTCGGACGCGCCGGCGAACGCCGCCGCGAACGGATTCCTCGGAACGTCGCCGTCCGGCGGACTCGTGTTCTTCGTCGCCTGGGGCGTACTGTCGTTCTTGATCGGTGCGTTCCTGCGAACCTACTACGTGGCTTACTACACGGATAGAACCGAGGGACGACCCGAACCCACCGCCTGAACCACGAACGCACCGGTCGGTGAGCGAGGTCGACGCGAACCGGACGGCGAACCGTCGACGTGTAGGTCACGAGACGTTCTCTCAGGGCTGTCTCGATTCGAGTGCCAGCGGTACCGCGGTTCGCTAAAAAATTCGAAGTTCGGGTAGCCGGTCAGTCGTCGGCGGGGGCCGCGCCCGAGCTCCCTTCCTGCTGGGCCTTCGTGTGGGGCAGCTTGCCGCCGTCGGCGAGGATCTCGCGCTCGCGTTCGGAGGCCTTGAGGGTGCCCGTCGCTTCCCAGTCGTCGTTCACGCGGATCGTGAACTCGGTCTCGCCGGAGCGGACGGCCTCGTCGACGTCGTCGACGATCTCGATGTCGTCGCCCTGGTCGATCTTCCCGTAGGTGTCCTCGTCGATCTCCAGCGGCAGGAGCCCGAAGTTGAAGAGGTTCGCCTTGTGGATCCGGGCGAAGCTCTGGGCGAGGACGCCCTCGACGCCGAGGTACATCGGACAGAGCGCCGCGTGCTCGCGCGAGGAGCCCTGGCCGTAGTTCTCGCCGGCCACGAGGAAGCCACCGTCGGAATCCAGTGCGCGCTGGGCGAACTCCTCGTCGACCCGCGAGAGGGTGAACTCCGAGAGCTTCGGGATGTTCGACCGGTACATCAGGATGTCCTGGGTCGCGGGGATGATGTGGTCGGTCGTGATGTTGTCGTCCATCTTGAGGAGCGCCGGTCCGCCGAGATGGGATTCGAGCGGGTCCTTCAGGGGCACGTCGCCGATGTTCGGGCCCTTCACGAGGCCGTCGTCGACCGCGTTGTCGGGGGCGATGAGGTCGGCGGTCGAGCCGTCGTAGACGTCCGCCATCTCGAAGCCGGGGTCCTCGACGTCGTCGAGGTCGCGCGGGTCGGTGATCTCGCCGGTGAGCGCCGCCGCGGTGGCGACCTCGGGCGAGCAGAGGTAGACCGAGTCGTCCTCGATACCCGAGCGGCCCTCGAAGTTCCGGTTGAACGTCCGGAGGCTCACCGAGTCGGAGGCGGGGACGTGACCGATGCCGATGCAGGCCCCACACGTCGCCTCGGAGAAGTTGACGCCGGCCGCCATCAGTTCGGCGCTCCAGCCCTCACGGGCGAGGAGCTCCGAGGACTGCTTCGAACCGGGCGCGATGATCATGTCGGTGCGCTTGTCGATCTCGCGGCCTTCGAGCATCTTCGCCGCAGGCAGGATGTCCTCGTAGGCACCGTTGGTACAGGAGCCGATCATGACCTGGTCGACGTCCGTCCCGGCGACTTCACTGACGGGGACGACGTTGTCGGGCATCGACGGCGTGGCGATCAGGGGTTCGAGGTCGTCGAGGTCCACGACGATCTCGTCGGCGTACTCGGCGTCGTCGTCCGCCGAGAGGTCGACGTACTCGTCCTCGCGTTCGAGCCGCGAGAGGAACTCCTTGGTGTTGTCGTCGGTCGGGAAGATCGAGGTGGTCGCGCCGAGCTCGGTCCCCATGTTGGTGATGGTGGTCCGCTCGGGCACGGAGAGGCTCTCGATGCCGGGGCCGGTGTATTCGAGCACCTTGCCGACGCCGCCCTTCACCGAGAGCTCGCCGAGGAGGTGGAGGATGACGTCCTTGGCGGTCGCCCACTCGGGGAGTTCGCCTTCGAGACGGACGCTCACGACTTCCGGCATCTCGATGTAGTAGGGACCGCCGCCCATCGCGACGGCGACGTCCAGTCCACCCGAACCGATAGCGAGCTCGCCCATGCCGCCGGGCGTCGGGGTGTGGCTGTCCGAACCGAGCATCGTCTTGCCGGGTGCGGCGAAGCGTTCCTTGTGGACCTGGTGGCAGATACCGTTGCCCGGGCGCGAGAAGTGCGCGCCGAACGTGCCCGCCGCCGACCGGAGGAAGCGGTGGTCGTCGGAGTTCTTGAAGTCGAACTGGTAGGTCTGGTGGTCGCAGTACTGTGCCGCGAGTTCGGTCTGGACCTCGTCGAGGCCGAGCGCCTCGAACTGGAGCCAGACGAGCGTCCCCGTCGTGTCCTGGGTCAGGACCTGGTCGATCTCGATCCCGATCTCCTCGCCGGTTTCGAGTTCACCTTCGACGAGGTGGTCGGAGAGGATCTTCTCCGTTAGCGTTTTTCCCATAGCACGTACTCATCCGCCACCCATCGGTATAAATCCCGTGCGTTTCGCACGAAAGACCGCCATACATCGCAAGTCTTGCCGCTCCGCTCGCCGCCGACGTCGACTCCGATACGGCTTTGTGTGCGGATAGAAACGGGGCGATATGTACAAAAGCGGCGCGTTCGTCGCCGAGCACGTCACGCCCGTCACCGACGAACAGGTCCAACCCAACGGGGTGGACCTCACGCTCGAAGCCGTCTTCGAACAGCGCGAACCCGGCCGTATCGGCATCGAGGGCAAGGAGGTCGGTGTGCGCCACCGCCGACGTGAACACGTCGTCGAGGGCTTCGGTGAAAACGACGCCACCGACCCCTACTACCTCCCACCGGGTGGGTACGTCGCCCGTTACACCGAGATCGTCCGGATCCCGGAGGGGCACGTGGGCTTCATCTATCCCCGGTCGTCGTTGCTGCGCAACTCGTGCATGCTGAACACCGCGGTCTGGGACGCGGGCTACGAGGGCCGCGGGGAGGGGCTGCTCCAGGTCCACCACGACATCGAGATCGAACGCGGCGCGCGGGTCGCACAACTGGTACTCTGCGAGGCCGACCACGACGACGTCTACGACGGGAGCTATCAGGGCGAGAACGTCGAGTGAACGGCGAACGAAGGAGGGTCCGGACGGTCGGCGGCGGGCGGGTTAGTTCGAGTCCTCGTTCTGGAGCTCTTCGAGTTCGGCCTCGACCTCGGGGTCGGCGGGTTCGTCGCCGCCCGCGTTCGAGCTGCCGTCGTCCGTGTCGGTGGTCTCGGCCTCGGCGGTCTCCGTTTCGGTTTCGGTGGAGCTGCTCGACGATCCACCCTCACCCATCTCTCCCCGGAGGGTTTCGAGTTCGGCCTCGACCTCGCTGTCGGTGCTGAGCGATTCGAGCTCGCGGTCGATGCTGTCTTGGTCCGAGAGGGCGTCCTCGAAGGCCCCCGACTCCTCGAGTTCGTCCATCGCTTCGGCGCGGGCCTCCATGTCCTCGGTGCGCTCGTTGGCGCGCTCGATCGACCGCCCGACGTCCTCCATCTCGTCGCCCGCCCCGGTCATCGCCTCCGACACCCTGGTGCTCGCCTCGGCGGCCTCGTAGCGCGCCTTCATGGTCTCCTTCTGGGTCCGGAACTCCTCGATCCGGCCCTGGAGGGTGTTCTTCTTCTCGACCAGCTGGTCCTGGGTTTGTTGGAGGTCCGCGATCTGGCCTTCGAGGTCCTCGATCTGGGTCATCTTCTGTTTCTTCTTTTCGAGGGCCTGCCGCGCGAGGTCGTCGCGGTCCTGGCGCACCGCCTCCCGGGCCTGCTCGTTGTGCTTGTCGACGTTCTCCTCCAGACGGCGTTTCTGGATCTCGAGGCGCTTCTTCTGAGTGGTGAGGTCCGCGATCCCGCCTTTCACGTCCTGTAGCTGGTCGCGGAGCTGTTCGTAGGAGTAATCAAGCGCCTCGCCGGGGTCCTCGGCGTTGTTGAGGATCGCGTTGAGCCGCGACCGGACCACGTACGACGCGCGTGAAAGGATGCCCATACCGGCCCCTAGCGTCCCGCCATCTTAAAACACCGCCCGTTCGCAGACGAGGCCGATGACCGTGGCTATTCCCGGCGGGCGCGACGTCCGCGGAACGCTCGACACGCCCGAGGGCACGAACCAGAACGACCGCCTCGACCGGCTCGTCGTGGCGTGCCCGCCCCACCCACAGGACGGCGGCACCCGTTCGGACCAGCGGCTCACCGCCGTGAGCGACGCGCTTTGTGAGCGGGGAATCGCCTGCCTCCGATTCGACTACGGAGCCTGGGACGAGGGCCGCGGCGAACAGGAGGACGCCAAAAACGCCGTCGAGTGGGCACGCGAGCGCGCGGGTCAGGTCGGATTGTTCGGGTTCAGTTTCGGCGCGACGATGGCGCTGTGCGCCGCGAGCGATATCGAGGGGCTCTGGGGAGTGTGTGCGCTCGCGCCCGACCGGGGCGAGGGGGAGAGCGACGCGGTGGCCGCGCTCGACGGGATCGACTGTCCAGTGACGGTCCTCTACGCCGAGCGCGATACGACCGCCGACTGGGAGCCCGTCGTCGAGCGCGCCCGCGACCTCGACATCGCTGTCGAGGGACTGTCGGCCGACCACTTCTTCCTCGGCCAGGCGGGGAAGGTCGCGGTGCGGGTCGTGGCGTTCTTCGAGGAGCGCTGAACCGCTCCGGAACGCGCCCTCACTCCGTCAGCCCGTAGCCGCGTTTGAACAGCAGGACGTCGACGACGACCATCACCGCCGCCGCGACGGCGAGCACGACGAGCGAGACCGTCGGGTCGATGTCCGCGGTCCCGAGGAAGCCATAGCGCAGCCCGTCGACCATGTAGACCATCGGATTGAGGAGCGAGACGGTCTGCCAGATGGGGGGCAGCGCCGAGAGCGGGTAGAAGACCGCCCCGAAGAACACCAGCGGCCGGATGATGAACTGGTTCATCACCGTGAGGTAGTCGAAGTCCTCCGCCCAGAGACCGCCGAGAACGCCGAAGGCCGCAAAGAGCACCGTTATCACGAGCACGAAGGCGACGGCGTAGACCGGATGGGTCGTGCTCACCGGCGGCACGCCGGGGTCGAGGTTCGTAAAGACCACCCCGACGAGCGTGACGAGCGCCGCGATGACGATCCCGCGGAGCGCGCTCGCCGAGATGTACGAGCCGACCATCTCGACGTACGACAGCGGCGCGGTCTGGACCTCGTGGATGTACTTGTTCCAGCGACCGTGGAAGATGGTGAAGGAGGCGTTCTGGAAGGCGTCGCTGGTCGCGCCGAGCACGACGAGTCCAGGCAGGATGAAGAGGATGTAGGGCGTCCCGCCGGTCGCGTCGATCCGCCCGCCGAGGATCACCCCGAAGACCACGAAGTAGAGCGCGTTGGTGATCACGGGCGGCAGGAACGTGTTCCACGGTCGCCGGACGTACCGGAGCACCTCGCGCCGGAGCAGGGTTCGCGCGCCCGTCGAGACCACGCTCACAGCGAGGCCTCCGGCGCGGCGGCCTCGGTGTCCCGCTCGGAGTCGTCGGGATCGCCGTTCGCCGTCTCCTCGTCGTCGTGGCCCGTCAGCGAGATGAACACCTCTTCGAGCGAGGTCCGCGAGATATCGACGTCGACCACGGTGTGGCCCTGGCGGTCGAGGTCCCGGACGAGTTCTGGGGTGACTTCGCCGCCCGAGGCCGCCGAGACGGTGAGGAGGTCGCCGTCGAGGCCGACGTCGGTGACGCGGTCGTCCGTGACGGTCGGGGTCGAGGCCGGCGGGTCGCGGAGCCGGAGCCGGACGGTGTCGTCGCCCTTCGCCATGAGTTCGGCCGGGCTCGCGACCGTGACTTTCTGGCCCTCGTCCATGATGGCGACCTCGTCACAGAGCTGTTCGGCCTCCTCGATGTAGTGGGTCGTCAGGAGCACAGTCAATCCGTCCTCGTTGAGGTCGGTGATGATCTCCCAGAGGTCGTGGCGGAGTTCGACGTCGACGCCGGCGGTGGGTTCGTCGAGGATCAGGAGGTCGGGCTCGGAGACCAGCGCGCGGGCGAGCATGAACCGACGCTTCATCCCGCCGGAGAGCCAGTCGAACCGTGAGTCGCGCTTGTCGTAGATGCCCACCGTTTTGAGCGCCTCGTCGGCGCGGCGGCGGGCTTCCTCGCCGTTGATGCCGTGGTAGCCCGCCTGGTGGAGCAGGACTTCGCGAACCGGGAAGAACCGGTCGACGTTGAACTCCTGGGGTGCGAGCCCGATCCGCGAGCGCACCTCGCGGTAGTCGGCCTCGACGTCGTTGCCGAACACCAGCGCCTCGCCGCCGGATTTCGAGACCAGCCCGACGAGGATGTTGATGAAGGTGGTCTTGCCCGCGCCGTTCGGCCCGAGCAGCCCGAAGAACTCGCCCTGCTCGATGTCGAGCGAGAGGCCGTCGAGCGCCTGCACGTCGCCGTAGTTCTTCGTGAGATCGGTCGTCGAGATGGCAGATGGCACTACGCGAACGGAGGCGTGGGAGTCGATTAAGGGTGTTGACCACGGCGAATCGAACCGGGCACAGACCGAGACAAACGAAAAGCGAAACGCGCTTTTCCGGGCTTGGGTAACGGGACGGAGTGTCCGCCTCCACCGAACGTCGAAGCCAGTTTCTCGCGCTCTATCTCGTTCGGTTCGCGGGGCGCTTTGGCTACTCGACGCTCATCGTTCTCCTCCCCTACTACGTCAACCGGCTCCACGCCTCCGGGCTGACGACCGGGCTGTTCTACTCGGGCTTCACCGCCGCCCAGTTCCTCGCGGTCGTGCCGCTGGCGTGGGCGGGCGACCGCTACGACAAACGCGTCGTGCTGGGTGGCTGTCTCGCCGTCGGGGCCGTCGTCTACGCGCTCTTCACGCAGGTCGTCTCGCCGGCGACCCTCGTCGGCATCCGCGCGCTCCAAGGCATCGTGGTGGTCGGGATCGGCCTCCTGACGCTGGCGTTCGTCGGCGAACTCGCCAGCAAGGAGACCCGCGCGAACGTCATCGGGAAGTCCAACGCCGCGCGCTTCGCCGCCGCCATCGCGGGGAGTCTCACCGCCGGCGTGGTCTACCAGCATTCGGGCTTCGCGTTCGTCTTCTGGCCCCTCGTCGGGCTCTACGTCCTCACCTTCCTCGCGGTCGTCTTCGTGCTCGAATCCGACGAGACCACCATCCGCGGGATCCCCTTCACCGGCCTCGCGTTCAACCGCCGCATCCGCACCCTCAGCGTCTTCCGGGCGCAGTACTCGGTCGCCGTCACCCTCGTCCGGACGTGGGTGCCACTGTTCGCGGGCGTGGTCGCCGCCCGCGGCGGCCTGGAAATGGTCCCGATCGCCGTCACACTGGTCATCACCGCCGAGAAGCTCGCGAACCTCGTGCTCCAACCGACGATCGGGTCGCTCTCGGATCGATATGGACGGGCGCTGTTCGTCTTCGTCGGCGGCGGTACGTATGGGATCGTCGCGCTCGCCGTACCCTTCACCCCGGCCGTCGGGACGGCGCTCGGCCTCCCCGATGCGATCCCCGCGGTCGGCTACGTCTCGGCCGCGTTCGTGCCCCTTCTGGTACTCAACGCCCTGCTCGGCGTCACCGAGGCATTCCGCGAACCAGCGAGCATGGCGCTGTTCGCCGACGAGGGTAGCGACGACGACGAGAGCGGCGTGGCCGCGAGCTTCGGCATCCGCGACCTCGTCTGGCGACCCGGGAGCCTCGTCGCACCCGTCGTCGGCGGCTGGCTCATGAGCTCGGTCGGGATGGCGTGGGTGTTCTACCTCGGCGGGCTGGTCGCCGTCAGCGGCTCCCTCAGCTTCCTGTTCGCCCTCGTGCGCGCCCACGGCCGCGGCGCGCTCACCGAGTGGTAGCCATCCCGATAGCACATCGGAATCGACCTCGGTGGACCGGGGCTCAGAGCAGCAGCTGCACGGTCCAGAGCACGACCATCCCGATACCGATGGTCGCGAACATGTTCCTCGTTCGCCACGCCACCACCACGGCGAGCCCGGCCGCGAGGAGCTTCGCCGGTTCGTAGACGAGGTGTGGCGTCGGTGCGGCCGAGAGCGAGAGTATCGAGGGGACGGCGAGCGCGGCGAACACCGTCACCGGGATGAACCGGAGGGTCCCCGTGAGACGCGGCGGCACCCGCTCCAGCCGGCCGATCAACGGGAGGAACGAGAGCCGGAAGAGGTACGTCGCCACCCCCACGACGGCGATGACCAACCAGACAGCCGCTGTGGTGTACTCGGCCATTACCCCGACCCCCCGTTCGTGGCGTCCCCGCCGTCCGAACGCGGCTCACGGTCGACCGTCGGGAACGTCCCTCGATGGACCTCGACCGCCACGCCAGCGGCGATCCCGACGAGCGCCGCCGCCACGAGACTCAGGTTGAACGGCAGGACGGCGGCGACGAGGCTCACGACCGCCGCGACGAGCGCGGCGACCCCGGTCGAGCGGTCGTCGAGCGTCGTGAACAGCAGCGCCAGGTAGGTGAGCGGGATGGCGAACTCGAGGGAGAGCCCTGCGGGGAGGTTCGCCCCGAGGACTATCCCGAGCCCGGTGCTCGCCACCCAGGTCGTCAGCATCGCGACCCCGGAGCCGAGGTAGAACCGTTTGTAATGTCGGGCGTCGGGGCCCGAGTTCCGGAACTCGGTGATGGCGACCGCGTAGGTCTCGTCGTTGAGGAAGTACGCGCTCACCCACTTGGCGGGACCGCTGAACCGCCGGAAGTACGGCGCGATCGACGCGCTGTACATGGTGTGCCGGACGTTCATGACGACGGCCGTCATGACCACCACCGCGACGGGCGCGCCCTGCCCCATGAGGTCGATGGCCGCGAGCTGGGCCGCGCCGGCGAAGACGAGGACCGACATCCCGACCATCTCGACGGGCGAGAGCCCGACGTTCGAGGCGGTCACCCCGACGATCAGCCCGAACGGGAGAACCCCGAGGAGAAGCGGGGCAGTGGCCTTCGCGCCGGCGACGAAGTCGTATCGGGCGCTCATCCCGTCCACCGTCCATGCGTGAGATTCGTCATGAACGGACGAACGAACGGGACGGCGATAGATGGACGACCAACGATAGCAGGTGTGTCGAACAAACGCTATATGCGACGGCCCCCCACCCCTCGAACAGGTGTATGAACGCTTCCGGTAGTGCGCTCCGAGTCACGTTGGACGTCTGGCATCCGAACTGCTGGACGATACGAACGACCGAGCGAGTCGACGTCGGGTTTCTCGCCTACGGCGTGTATTCGCGGGTGGACGGACGGGCGACGACGCACGTCACGGTCTACGGCGATACCCGGGCGACGATCGAGCGGGCCCTCGACGTGGTCGACGGGTTCGAGTCGGTGTATCGGATGTCGGGGATGAAGGGCGGGTACGACCGTCGGCCGGCGGTCACACCGCCGGGCAACGCGAGCCGCGACCTCCTCGTCGAGCACGACGGGGAGACACAGATCAGCGAGGCGTTCTTCGCGAGGGGGTTCGCGCACGCCGAACGAACGGACATCCACGACGGCAGCGAACGGTGGACGCTCCTCTCGAACGACGACCGCGAGACGATCCAGGACCACTTCGCGGCGATCCGCAAGGAGGAGGGCGCGGAGATCGCGGTTCAGGGGATAGAACGAGCGACGAACCCGTCGAACGGCGGCGCGGAACCGCTCCCCCTCGGTCGGCTCTCCCACCGCCAGCGGGAGGTGTTCCGGCTCGCTCGTGACCGCGGCTACTATCGCTGGCCGACCGAGACGCCGGCCGAGGAGCTCGCCGACGAGTTGGGTATCACCACCTCGACGCTCCACGAACACCTCTACAAAGCCGAGCAGAAGCTCCTGGACCGGTCGGAGCCGGACGATGCCGAACCGTAGCGGCTCCCGACGTCCGTCGTTCGTCGACGAGGTCGTACCCCCGCGGTCGAGGGGGTCGCTACGAACCTCCGAAACCATTTTGTCCTCCGGTTGCAGACCGTTGCTATGCCGACAAACTCCACGAGTCCCGACGGGGGACCCAAATTCGTTTTCGTCACCGGGGGCGTGATGAGCGGCCTCGGGAAGGGAATCACCGCGGCGAGCACGGGCCGACTCCTCGAGAACGCCGGCTTCGACGTCACGGCCGTCAAGATCGACCCCTATCTCAACGTCGACGCCGGGACGATGAACCCCTACCAGCACGGCGAGGTCTACGTCCTCAACGACGGCGGCGAGGTCGACCTGGATCTGGGGAACTACGAACGCTTCCTCGACGAGGACATGAGCTTCGACCAGAACATAACCACGGGAAAGCTCTACAAGAACGTCATCGAGAAGGAGCGCGCCGGCGACTACCTCGGGAAGACGGTCCAGATCATCCCCCACATCACCGACGACATCAAGCGCCGGGTGCGGGAGGCCGCCGCGGGCCACGACGTCTGTCTCATCGAGGTCGGCGGCACGGTCGGGGACATCGAGGGCGGCCCCTACTACGAGGCCATCCGGCAGTTCACCCACGAGGAGAACGAGGAGGACGTCCTGCTGGCACACGTCACGCTCGTCCCGTTCTCGAAGAACGGCGAGCAGAAGACCAAACCCACCCAGCACAGCGTGAAGGAGCTCCGGTCGATCGGGCTCCAGCCCGACGTCGTGGTCGGGCGGTGTGAGGAGAAACTCGACCCCGACACCAAGGAGAAGATCGCGCTGTTCTGTGACGTCCCGACGGAGGCCGTCTTCTCGAATCCCGACGTCGAGGACATCTACCACGTGCCGCTGGTCGTCGAGGAGGAGGGCCTCGACGAGCACGTCATGGAGCGCCTGGAGATCGAGGACGCGGCACAGCCGGCCGCCGAACGTGCGGGCTGGTGGCGCGACGTCGTGACCCGCGAGAAGTCCGGGACGGTCAAAGTGGCGCTCGTCGGGAAGTACGCGCTCGAAGATGCCTACCTCTCGATCCACGAGGCGCTGAAGCACGCCGGTCTCGAACACGGCGTCGAGGTCGAGGTGCTCTGGGTCGACGCCGAGGAGATGGCGAACACCCACCAGCGCCGGGTTCGGGAGGCCGACGCCATCGTGGTCCCCGGCGGGTTCGGGACGCGCGGCACGCGCGAGAAGATCGATGCCGCCCGGTACGCCCGCGAGAACGAGGTGCCCTACCTCGGCCTCTGTCTCGGCTTCCAGATGGCGGTCGTCGAGTACGCGCGCAACGTCCTCGGGCTGGAGGGCGCGCACTCGACCGAGATGGTTCCCGAGACCCCCCATCCCGTGATCGGGTTGCTGCCCGAACAGTACGACGTCGAGGATCTGGGTGGGACGATGCGTCTCGGGGCCCACGCGACCGAGATCCAGCCGGGCACGCTCGCGGCCGAGCTCTACGGCGAGTCGTGTACCGAACGCCACCGCCACCGCTACGAGGTCAACCCCGAGTACATCGACGAGCTGGAGGCGGCGGGGCTCTCCTTCTCGGGCCGGGCGAACAACCGGATGGAGGTCCTCGAACTCGACGACCACCCGTTCTTCTTCGGGACCCAGTTCCACCCCGAGTTCCGGTCGCGGCCCGGCCGGGCGAGCCCGCCGTTCGTCGGGCTGCTCGACGCCGCCATCGATCGGGAGGAGCCGACCGAAACGACCGAGGTCGAGGCCTGATGGTCGACCCAGCGGAGTTCATCGACGAGGCGGTCGCGGAGATCGAAGCGGCGGTCGGCGACGCGAGCGCGGTGATCGCGCTCTCCGGTGGTGTGGACTCGTCCGTGGCGGCGGCGCTGGCCTACGAGGCGCTCGGCGACCGACTCACGCCCGTCTACGTCGACACGGGTCTGATGCGCAAAGGCGAGACCGAACAGGTCGCGGAGACCTTCTCCTACATGGAGAGCCTCGAGATCGTCCACGCCCAGGAGCGCTTTCTCGACGCGCTCGCGGGCGTGACGGACCCGGAGGAGAAACGCCACGTCGTGGGCGAGCGGTTCATCCGCGAACTCGAAACCGAGGCGCGCGAGACGGACGCCGACTACCTCGTGCAGGGGACCATCTACCCCGACCGGATCGAGTCGGAGGGGAACATCAAGTCCCATCACAACGTCGGCGGCCTCCCCGACCGAGTCGATTTCGAGGGGATCGTCGAACCCGTCCGGGACCTCTACAAGGACGAGGTCCGCGAGGTCGCCCGCGAACTCGGTCTCGACGACCTCGTGGCCGAACGGATGCCGTTCCCGGGTCCGGGCCTCGCGGTCCGGGTGCTCGGTGAGGTCACCGAAGAAAAACTCCACGTCGCCCGCGAGGCGACCCACGTCGTCGAGGAGGAACTGGAGGAGTACGAGCCCTGGCAGGCGCTCGCGGCGGTCATCGGGAAGGCCACGGGCGTGAAAGGCGACAACCGGGTCCACGGCTGGGTCGTCTCCGTCCGGGCGGTCGACTCCCGCGACGGCATGACCGCCCGCGCCCTCGAAGTCGACTGGGACACCCTCCAGCGCCTCCAGAGTCGTATCACGGGATCGCTCGACAACGTCTCGCGCGTCGTCTACGACGTGACCCACAAACCGCCCGCGACCATCGAGTACGAGTGATGGCGGGGGAACGAAACGCGGTCGTCGCGGGTCCGGACCTCGACGGTCTCGGCGACGCGCTCGAAGCCGAGGGGGTCGCGGTCTCGCGCGTCGACGGCCTCGCCAACCGCCCGGCGCTCGAGGACGCCGGTATCAACGAGGCCGACGTCTTCGTCCTCACCGACGTCGGCCAGGCCACCTCGATCCCGGTGGTGGTGGACCTAGTGGGACGGATCAGGATCGTCGTCTACTCGCGCGATTCGCTGCCGGAGTTCGCGAAGGGCCAGGCCGACCTCCTCGTGGATCCGGCCCTGCTCGATGCGAAAACCGTGGCCGAAGAACTCACTGCGGACGGCTAGAACGACGAGATCAGGTCGTCGACGCTCTCGTCGCCCTCGACGTGGCGTTCGTTGTAGGCCTCCATGAACTCGCGAGCGGTGCCGATGGCGGCATCGCGGCCCTCGATCTCCTCGCGGAGGACCTCCGGCCCGTCGCCTTCGGTCCGGATCGCGTTCACCTGCCAGACGTCCTGGTCGGTGTCGGCGGCGTTCGTCGCGGGCTGGAGGTGGAGCTCTAGGGCGTCGCGCTCGTACTGGATCGGCTGTTGTGGGTTGTACTGGCCACCCTGTTGGTCGGTATCCTCGATTCGATCCCAGCCGTTCGGCAGGTCGTCGGTGCTCATCGTCCCATCCCTCGCCGCCCGGGACCAAAGCGTCCCCGTTCTTCAGCGATCGGCGGCGAGGTCCGCGAGGCGCGCGTCGCCCTCGCGGACGAACGGTACGCCGTGGCCCATCCCGAGCACCGAGAAGTCGGGGACCCGGTCGTCGACCGACCGGATGCTCTCGGCGACGGCGTCGGTGTCGTGGCTCATCGCCCAGCCGGAGGGGGTGAGCCGTCCGGACCCCTCGAAGACGAGGTCGCCGAAGAAGCCCGCCGAGCGCTCCTCGCTCACGAACGCGATGTGGCCGGGGGTGTGGCCCGGGGTGTGGTAGGCCGTGAAGGTTCCCACGGTGTCGCCGTCGGCGACGACCTCGACGGGGAGGTCGGGCGTGTCGACGAACGGGCCCGCCGCGCGCTGGAACGCGCCCTTTCGGTTGCCGAGTCGGGGTTTCTCGTCCCCGGTGAGAAGCGCCGCGTCCGCCCGCCCGGCGTGGACCGTGGCGTCGAGGTCGTCGAGTTTCGAGAGCGCGCCGACGTGGTCGAAGTCGTAGTGGGTGAGCAGCACGCGCTCGATCTCCCCCACCCGGTGTCCCGTCGCCTCGGCCTCGGCCTCGATGGTCGCGGCGTCGAACGGCGTGCCGGCATCGATCAGAGTGAGCACGTCGTCCTCGACGAGGTAGGCGTTCACGCCCGAGAGCTCGAACCACCAGATGCCGTCCGCGAGCTGGGTCGCCATACCGTGCCTTCGACCGGCGAGCGGAAAGCTCCCGGGGTCAGAACGGGAGCCGCGCCCGGACGAAGCTCGATGCGGTGCGGGTGGTCGAGGGCCGCCGGATCGCCCGCATCTCCTCGTCGGTGAGTTCGAAATCGAAGACCGCGAGGTTGGCCTCGATGTGTTCCGGCGAGGTGGACTTCGGGATCGTCGAGACGTTCTCCTGTTGGATCAGCCACCGGAAGGCGACCTGAGCCGACGTCTTGTCGTAGCGCGCGCCGATCTCGCTCAGCAGGGGGTCCGAGGCCGCGCCGCCGTGGGCCAGCGGGCTGTAGGCCGTCAGCATGATATCGTGTATCTGGCAGTAATCCAGCACCGTAGACTGGTCCCAGAAGGGGTGGTACATCACCTGGTTCGTGAGGATCGGCGCGTCGGCGAGCTCGCGGGCCGCGTGGAGGCGCTCGACCCCGAAGTTCGAGACGCCGATGTGGTCGACCAGTCCGTCGTCGACGAGTTCGTCCATCGCGCCGAGGGTCTCTCCGAGTTCGACGCCCCGGTTCGGCTGGTGGATCAGGAGGAGGTCGACCGAATCGGTCTGGAGCTTCCGGAGGCTGGTCTCCGTCGACTCGATCACCGAATCGTGGTCGCGGTTTCCCATCGCGAGCTTCGTGGTGAGGAAGACGTCGTCGCGGTCGACGGCCGCACCCGAGATCGCCGCGCCGACCTGGCGCTCGTTGCCGTACATCTGGGCGGTGTCGATGTGGCGGTAGCCACAATCGAGCGCGGTCGCGACCGCACGCCGGCAGGTCGGGCCCTTCATGCGCCACGTGCCGAGGCCGAGCGCCGGGATCTCGGTGTCCTGAACGGTAACGTACTCCATGTCCGGACGACGGCCGGCCGGCGTATATACTGTGGCCCGGCGGAGAGTTTCGCGGATCGGCGAAAGCGCTACCCGGTCCGCACCCTGCGTTCGGGGTGTGCTCGATACCTATCCGGACCTCGACCCCGACGAGGGCGAGGTGCTGACCGAGGAACTCCTCGTGACCGACGACGTGCTCGTGAAGGCGTTCGTGCTGGGCCCCGGCGCGGCCGTGGAGCCACACGCCCACGAGGACGCTACCAACGTCTTCCACGTGCTCGACGGGACGGTGGTCGTGACCCGCGACGAGGACGAGGAGACGGTTTCGGCACCGGGCGTGGTCCCGAACGAGCGCGGCGCGGTCCACGGCGCGCGCAACGAGACCGACGCGGTGGCGGTGCTGACGGCGAGCCTCTGTCCGCTGCCGTCCTGACTCAGTTCCCGTCCGAATCCGAATCGGAGTCCGTATCGCCGTCGTCCGCGTTCTCGTCCTCGACGTCCTCGTCGCGTTTCGCGAGGCCCGCGAGGTGGCCCGCCTCCGCGGTGACGATCTCGGCCCCGAGGCTCGCCGCGTTCTCGCTCCCGGGGAGACAGAACGCCGGGACGCCCTCGATGACCCCGGCCGTGGCACGGGTGGCGACCACGCGGGTGCCGACCTCCTCGCGCGAGCGCGCCCGGAAGAGTTCGCCGAAGCCGGGGAGTCGTTTGTCGAAGAGGGGGCCGACCGCCTCGACGGTGACGTCGTCGGGCGTTACTCCCGTGCCGCCGGTGGTGACGACCACGTCCACGTCGTCGCGATTGACGAGGGAGTTCACGCGGTCCTGCACCCCGTCGTAATCGTCGTCGACGAGCTCGCGGGTGGCGACCGAGCCACCGTCGTCCTCGATCGCGGCCACGATGGCGTCGCCCGCGGGGTCGTCGTCGAGGTGTCTGGACGTGGAGACCGTGATCAGCGCGACGGCGACCGGGTCGAAGTCGTGGTGGGCGTGGTCGGGTTCGTCGCCGTGGTCGTGGTGATGGTGGTCGTCGTGATCGTCTGAGTCCGCCATGCGCTCGGATCGGTCGTCGCGAATAAAACGTCCCGCATCGCTTTTGTCCGGCCCGCTCGTCGAATCGGTATGAACTGGGGCCGACGCCGGGGTCGGACGGGGTGTGGTCGCGCGCGATGAGCGACGAGTCCGTTCGCGACCCCGTGGCCGACCGGCCCCGAAGCGAGTACGACGAGGTCGCCGCCGGCGCGGCCGACCGCGAGTTCGACTGGCGGGGCTGGACGCTGGTGGGGATGGTGATCCTCGCCTTCATCGTCGCCCCGGCGGCGATCTACTGGCTGGCCGCCTCGGGCGAGAGCCTCGCCGTGCTCGGTCTGACCTGGCGCGATACCTTCCTCGTGGTACCGTTCGTTCCCGCGCTCGTGCTCGGGCTCACCGCCATCTGGGCCACCGCCCGCGCCTGAATCGGCTCCCGGTCGACCGCCGTGCGGTGCGGTTGCTGTGGGGTGGCGCGCGCTCGCGGTCGTGCGTGAGCGATAGCGAACGCCGACCGCGGATCGGCGTGTGAGGGATGAGCACCGCAGGGAGTGAGTGAAACGAACGAGCGAGGAGCACAGTCGGCTGGGGAGGCGTGTGGCCGGTGCTGGGCGGTTTGCGGTTCTCATTTGCACCAGCATCAGCGCGGTCCTGAAACGAGCGAAGACGTGGCCTCGGTAGCGAACGATATCGTATCACCGTCAGCGCGGTCCAGAAACAACTGAGAGTGTATCACCGTTAGCGCGGTTCTAAAAACGAGCGACGGCAACCGATGATTTGCCGGAACGGTGCGTTCGTTACTCGACGGGAACTTCCACCAGCGCCATCTCGTCGTTCGGCACCACGGTTTCGAGCGTCTCGCCGAGCTCGTCCCACGTCTCGGGCCGGTACCCCTCGATCCCGAAGCTCTCGGCGAAGGTCGTGAAGTCGGGGTTCGAGAGTTTCGTGCCGGTGCTCTCGCTCCGGTGGTCCTCCTGTTTCTCGGAGATCAGCCCGTAGTCGTTGTCGTTGAACAGCAGGATGGTGAAGCCACAGCCCAGTCGGGTCGCGGTCTCGATCTCCGCACCGTTCATCAGGAAGCCGCCGTCGCCGGTTGCGGCCACCACGTTCGAGTCGACGGCGAGGTCGGCGGCCACCGCGCCGGGAACCGAGATCCCCATCGTCGCCAGCCCGTTCGAGATGATGCAGGTGTTCGGCTCGTAGGTCGGGTAGTTCTGGGCGATCCGCATCTTGTGGCTGCCGGTATCGGAGAGCAAAACGTCGGAATCGTCCATCGCCTCCCGGAGGAGGGGCAGGGTGCGCTCGACGCTGAACGGTTCACCGTCCTCGGGGTCGCGGGTCACATCGTCGAGGATCGACTCCCGGAGGTCGGCGTACCAGTCGGTGTCGGTGGCGATCGCCTCGTCGTACTCCTGGATCGCCCGGAGGCCCGCCGAGACGTCCGAGACGACCTCGGCCTGGGGGTTGTAGTGCTCGTAGACCTCGGCGGGTTCGAAGTCGAGGTGGACGATCCGCTTTTCGAGGTCGGGGTTCCAGTTCTCGGGGTCGTGCTCGGCGATGTCGTAGCCCACGGCGAAGACGACGTCGGCGCGTTCGATCGCGGTCTGGGCCTGGTCGTCGTCGCCCGAATCGAGGGTGAACAGCGAGTGGTCGTCGGCGTCCGAGACCGCGCCCTTGCCCATGTAGGTTCCGATGACTGGGATGTTCGTCTCCTCGACGAACGACCGGAGCCGTTCGGACGAGCGGGTCCGGATGCCGCCGTTGCCGGCCAGAACGATCGGGCGGTCGGCGTCGGCGAGCAGCGAGGCGGCGCGTTCGACGGCTTTCTGGTCGGGACTGGGTCGGCGCACGCGTTCGCGGGGGCGGATCGGGCGGCCCTCGGCGTCCTCGGCCGCGACGTCCTCGGGGAACTCCATGTGGGTCGCGCCGGGTTTCTCGTACTCGGCGAGTTTGAACGCCTTCCGCACCGACTCGTGGATGATCTCCGGTTCGGTGATCTGGGTGTTCCACTTCGTGACGGGTTCGAAGAGGTCCACCACGTCGAGGCGCTGGTGGCTCTCCTGGTGGAGGCGTTCGAGGCCGCCCTGTCCCGTGATCGCGACCAGCGGGCTCTTGTCGAGCTGGGCGTCCGCGACCCCGGTGAGGAGGTTGGTCGCGCCCGGACCGAGGGTTGAGAGACAGACGCCGGCCTCGCCGGTGAGCCGACCGTGTACGTCCGCCATGAACGCCGCGCCCTGTTCGTGGCGGACCGGGACGAACTCCACCGTCGACTCGCGCATCGAGAACAGGATGTCCTCCAGCTCCTCGCCCGGGACGCCGAACACCCTGTCGACGCCCTCGACTTCGAGACACCTGACGAGCAGGTCGGAAGCTTGCATGGGAAACTCGACGGGTGCGACTCACAAGACTCCACCGGACCGACGAAAGACGGACAGGACCGCCTCGCAGCGGACGCAGCCGCGACAATCCTTTTCCCCCGTCCGGGAGTAGCCCCAGGTATGACAACCACCGACGAGATCGCGGGGTTCGTGGGGTCGGTCGACGACGACGGCTTCCCCGAGGACGTCCGCGAGGAGCTGAAAAAGCGCGTGCTCGATTCGGTCGGCATCGCGGTCGGCGCGATGGACGCCGACGCGACGCGAATCGTTCGCGACACCGTCGAGACCACCGCGTCGGGCGAGGCGGCGCGGCTCTGGGGTTCCGATACCCGCGCCAGCCCGACCGGCGCGGCGATGTACAACACCGCGCTCACGCGTTATCTCGACTTCATGGACTCGTTCCTCGCGCCGGGCGAGACCCCGCATCCGAGCGACAACATCGCGAGCCTCGTGGCCTGTGGCGAGTACACCGATGCCACCGGTCGGGAGCTCATCGAGGCCGTCGGGGTGGCCTACGAACTCCAGGCCGAACTCGCCTGGAACGCGCCGGTTCGGGACAAGGGCTGGGACCACGTCACCCACACCGTTATCTCGGCGGCCGCCGGCTCGGGCAAAATTCTGGGGCTCGACCACGAGCAACTCAGAAATGCCGTCGGGATCGCTGGAACCGCCCACAACGCGCTCCGGGTGACGAGGACTGGCGGGATCAACGAGTGGAAGGGCATCGCGAGCGCGAACGCCGCCCGGAACGCGGTCTACTCGGCGCTGCTCGCCGGGAACGGCATGGAAGGTCCCATCGACCTCTTCGAGGGCCAGAAGGGCTGGAAGCAGACCATCTCGGGCGGGTTCGAGGTGGACCTCGACCCGTCCTGCGAGCGCGTCTTCGACACCATGACGAAACGCTACGTCGCCGAGACCTACGCTCAGTCCGCCGTCGAGGGTGTCATCGAACTCGCCGAAACCGCGGACATCGACCCCAACCAGGTGAACTCGATCCACCTCGATACGTTCCACGGCGCGAAGCTCATCATCGGCGGCGGCGAGGGGAGCCGCTACGAGGTCGAGACCAAGGCCCAGGCCGACCACTCCCTGCCCTACATGCTCGCGGCGGCGCTCATCGACCGCGAACTCACCAACGACGCCTACGACGAGGAGCGCATCCAGCGCGACGACGTACAACAGCTCCTTCGGAAGGTCGAGGTCGAGGAGGACGACGACCTCACCGAGCGCTTCGAGAACGGCGAGATGCCCGCCGTGGTCGACATCGAACTCGGGGACGACTCGACGCGCCACGTCGAGAAGGACGCCTTCAGCGGCCACCCCACCCAGCCGATGACGTGGGAGCAGGTCGAGGAGAAGTTCGAGACCATGACCAGGGAGCGCTACGACGAGAACCAGCGAGCCGAGATCGTCGACGTCGTCAGGAACCTCGAAACCCACGACGTGGCGGACCTCGTCGACCTCCTCGATTGAGCGGCGGTGGTCGCGGTATATGGTCGGCTTGAATGTGCCGGGAGTCGCTTTTAGCCGCTGGCGTCGGTGTGTCCGGTGTTGGCGAGCATCGATTTCCGGTCGGTGAGTGCGTACGACCGGCAGGAGGGTCGACGAGCCGCGAGCGGAGTACGTGATCGAATCATGGTAGAATGGACGGAACACGAGCCGCCGGAGGGACAGTATCAGGTTCTCGATGCCGAGGGAGCGCTTGACGGCGACCCGCCCGAGTTCGAGGAGGACGAACTCGTGGGGATGTACCGCACGATGGTCGCGACCCGCACCCTCGAAGAGAAGATGTTGAACATGCAGCGCAGCGGGGAGGCCAGCCTCATCGCGCGGTCGCTGGGCGAGGAGGCGACCCCGCTCGGTTGTGCCGCCGCGCTCGCGCCCGACGACTGGGTCTTCTACACCTATCGACAGAACCCCGCACTGCTCTACTGGGACTACCCGATGGCCCACATCATCGCGAGCACGATGGGCGCGGAACCGGAGACGATGAACGAACACCTCGGCGACCTCGACGCGGAGGTGAACTTCTCGCCGGATTACACCCCCGTCGGGGTGAACACCACCAACGCCGTCGGGATGGCGATGGCCGACAAGTTCAACGACCGTGAGACGGTCTCGATGGCGTTCATCGGCGACGGTTCCACCAGCGAGGGCTCGTTCCACGACGCGATGAACTTCGCGGGCGTGTTCGAGCCGCCGGTCGTGATCGTCTGTCAGAACAACCAGTGGGCGATCTCCGAACCCTCCCACCGCCAGACCGGCTCGGAGACGTTCGCCCAGAAGGGGGAGGCCTACGGCATCCCCCACGAGCGCGTCGACGGCAACGATATCTTCGCGGTTCGCGAGAAGGCCGAGGAGGCCGTCGAACGCGCCCGCAACGGGGATGGGCCGACGTTCATCGAGTGCGTGACCTACCGGATGGAGGAGCACAACACCTCCGACAACCCCGACGTCTACCGCGATCCCGAGGAACAACGCGAGGAGTGGGCCGAGCGCGACCCGCTCGACCGGTACGAGACCTACCTCCGCGAGGAGGGGGTGCTCGACGACGACCTCGCCGAGGAGATCGAGGCCGAACTCGACGAGGAGGTCTCGGCGGCGGTCGAGGCGGCACGCGGGGTTCCCGATTCGGAGCCCGAGCGGATGTTCGACCACCACCTCCACGGCGACTCGTGGGCCCAGGCCCACCAGCGAAAAGAGCTCGAACGCGAGCAGAGCGGGAAGAATCCGTTCACGGACTTCACCGGGGAGGGGTTCGATGAGTGAGATCTACCCGGCCCCCGAAGCCGACCACGACACCGGGGACGAGGCCGAGGAGGTCGACCTCGTGACCGCGGTGAACTACGCCCTCCACCAGGAGATGGAGCGCGAGGAGTCGGTCCGGATGATCGGCTACGACATCGGCCCCATCGGCGGGGTCTTCCGGGCGACGCAAGGTCTTCTGGAGGAGTACGGCGAGGAGCGCGTGATCGACACCCCGCTCGCGGAGAACGGTATTCTGGGGACCGCAGTGGGAATGGCGATGGCGGGCGAGCGGATCGTCCCCGAGATCCAGTTCATGGGCTTCTCCTACCCCGCCTTCGGCCAGTTCATGTACGCGATGGCGAAGATGTACGACCGAACGGGTGGGGACATCGAACTCCCGATGACCCTCCGGATGGCCTACGGCGGCGGGGTCAAAGCCCTCGAATATCACCAGGAGTCCACCGAAACCTACTACGCCCACACGCCGGGTGTGCGGGTGGTCTGCCCGAGCACGCCCTATCAGGCGAAGGGGTTGCTCGCGGCGAGCATCCGTGACGACGATCCCGTCGTCTTCCTCGAACCCAAACGGATCTACCGCGGCGGGAGTCAGGCCGTACCTACAGAAGAGTACACCCTGCCGCTCGACGAGGCCCGACTGGTTCGCGAGGGCGAGGACGTCACGGTACTAACGTGGGGCGCGATGGTGCGCCACGCGGTCGCGGCGAGCGACGAGGTAGATGCGGACGTCGAGGTCGTGGACATGCGGTCGCTAGCCCCGCTCGACGTCGAGACGGTGCTCGAATCGGTGAAGAAGACGGGGCGATGCGTCGTGCTCCACGAGGCGCGCCGGAGCCTCGGCCTCGGCGCGGAGCTCTCGGCGCTGGTCAACGAGTACGCGCTCGACCGGCTGAAAGCGCCCGTGAAACGCGCGACGGGCTACGACGTCCACTTCCCGGGCCACGACATCGAGGACGACTACCTGCCGGACGCAGAGCGCGCGCAGTACGCCATCGAGGCGGTGATGAACTATGAATTCTGAATCACACGGACGACCCACGAACCGCACGGCGACCGCCACGACCCGAATCGCTGGGGACGAGCGATGAGCTACGAGTTCGAACTTCCGGACCCCGGAGAGGGGCTGACCGAGGCCGAGATCGTCTCCTGGCAGGTCGCGGAGGGCGACGAGGTCGCGGAGGACGACGTGCTCGCGGAGGTCGAAACGGACAAAGCCGTCACCGAGGTCCCGTCGCCGGTCGCGGGGACGGTGACGGAGATCACCGCCGAGGAGGGCGAGACGGTGGACGTCGGCACGGTCATCGTCGTCTTCGATGGCGACGACGAGGACGGGTCGGCCGACGGAGAAGCCGAAGACGAAGCAGAGGACGAGGAAGCCTCCGAGGACGAGAGCGGGGAGGCGGAACCCGAGGACGGTCAGGAAGAAGCGGGCGAGGAGGAGGACGGAGACCAAGCGGACGAGGGGAGCGAGGGCGACGAGCCGAAACAGGCCGTCACGAAGGTCGGTGAGGGTGACGGACCAGAGGAATCCGAATCGACGGAGGACGAGGGCGACGAGGAGTCGGAACCCGAAACCGGCGACGGACGGGTGTTCGCCGCGCCGAGCACCCGGCGCTACGCTCGCGAGGAGGGCGTCGACCTCGGCGACGTCGACGGCTCCGGCCCCAACGGGCGGGTGCTCCGCGAGGACATCGACGCGCACGCGGGTGAGGAGGGTGGCGACGGCGGCGAGACTGCGGAGGCCGAGTCCCCCGAGTCGGACGGCACGGGAGACCTCCACCCGAGCGTCGACATCGAACCCACGGCGGTCGACGAGGACGAGTCGCGCTCCGAGCGCTACGACCTCTCGGGGCTGCGGGCGCGGATAGCGGAGAACATGACGCGTTCGAAGACCGTCACCGCCCACCTCACCTCGGAGTTCGAGGCGGATGCCACGGAACTCGTCGCGCTGAAAGAGCGGCTCGACGAGAAACACGACGTCCACATCACCTACACGCCGATCCTCCTGAAGGCGATCGTGCCAGCCCTCAAGGAGTTCCCGCTGATGAACGCCAGCATCGACGATACGACGGGAGAGATCGTCGAGAAACACTACTACAACGTCGGCTTCGCGACCCACACGGAGAACGGGCTGATGGTCCCAGTCATCGAGGACGTCGACCAGAAGTCGCTGGTGGAGGTCGCGACGGAGCTGAACGACCTCGCCGAGCAGGCCCGCGAGCGATCCATCGACGTCGCGGACCTCCAGGGCGGGACGTTCACGGTCACCAACCTCGCGCTCGACGGGGAGCACCGTACCGGCGGGACGCCGGTGATCAACCACCCCGAAGCCGCGATCTTGGGCATCGAACCCATCGCGGACAAGCCGGTCGCGGTCGACGGCGAGGTCGAGGTCCAGACCCGGATCCCGCTCTCGCTCTCGTTCGACCACCGCCTCATCGACGGCGTGACCGCGAACCGGTTCATGGAGCGACTCATCGAGGGGATCGAGGACCCCGACATCCTGCTCTCGCGGCTCTGAGCCGGCTTCTCGAACGGATCCCGGTGCGGTCGGTGCACGGTCCGAATCGAACGCGACGGTCGACCGAACGTCCGGCCGAACTACTCGTCGGCGTCGATGTCGGCCCGGCCGCTGGTGGCGCTCAGGAGTCGGTCACGGAGGTCGTCGCTCTCGGCCGTCGGTACCCGAACCCGGAACCCGACGCGTTCGTCGTAGCGCGCCTCGAACTCGACGGCCGCGCTCTCGAGGATCCCCCGAACGAGCCCGGAATCGTCGTACTCGACCTCGACGACGACCGTCTCGTGAGGTCGTGATTCGACGACCCCCGCGTCCTCGACCGCTGTTTTCACGGCGCGGGCGTAGGCGCGCGCGAGGCCGCCCACCCCGAGGTTCGTCCCCCCGTAGTAGCGCGTGACGACGACCGCGACGTTTTCGAGCGCCTCGCGCTGGAGCACGGTGAGCGTGGGTTTGCCCGCCGAGCCACCGGGTTCGCCGTCGTCGTTCGAGTACTCACGGAGCGGGTCGGTCCGAACCCGGTAGGCGGGGACGTTGTGGGTCGCGTCGGCGTACTGAGTGGTGATCTCCTCGACGAACGTCTCCGCCTCCGCGACGGACTCGACCGGCGCGATGCGACCGACGAACCGCGAGCCGCGCTCCTCGAAGGCGGCCTCGCCGCGGGTCCCGACGGTTCGGTAGGTCTCGTTCACTCCAGTTCGAGCCGGCGGACGAACGCCATCTCCCGGATCTCGGTGAGGGCCTCGCCCGGGAGCGGGTCGTCGGTGATGACCGAGAGCGTCGGGACGTCGGTGAACTCCGGGTCCTCGCTGATCGTCTGGCGGATCGACACCCCGTGGTCGGCGATCGCGCCCGTGATCGCAGCGACGATCCCCGAAGCTTCGGCGTCGGCGACTTCGACGGTGAGTACCGAGAGATCGAGCACCGGCGCGAGGTCCCGGAGGCTCGGCACCGCCGAGATGTTGTGGAAGATGGGTCGGAGTTCGTCGTCGGCCAGCAGCGCGTCGGTGGTCGAGTCCACGACGCGTCTGTCGACGCCGACCTCCGCGGCGACCTGGGTGTTCGGGATTTCGATGCCCCCCGAGACCACCCGACCGCTCTCGTTCACCGAGAAGCCGCGTTCGAGCAGGAGCCGGACGACGGCCTGCTGGCCCGGACTGCCGGCGAACTTCGCCATGATCTCGTCGAACATCGTCTCTACACCTCCGTATCGCATCCGGAGGGTTAATTCAACTGGTCGGCCTCCTCCAGCGTGCGCTCGGTCCCGGATCGCCGCCATTCGGCTGCGTTCTCGCGGGTTTCGGTGTTGAGGAGCACGTCGAGCTTCCGCTCGAACTGTGTCTCGGTGAGTTCGCCACGGGCGTAGCGTTCGCGGAGTGTCGCGAGGCTATCGGCATTCCGGCTGCTCTGGTCGGCCGTCTCCTCGCCGTACCAGTGAGGGTACCGATCGCGCCAGTACTGGTCGGCGTAGTAGCCGAGATCGGCCGTCCGCCCCCCATGCCGATAGTACGTGAGCACGGCGAGGAAGGGCACGAGGAGGATGCCGACGGCGATGACGACGTCCGCCAGCGCGAGCCCGAGGATCGAGAGCGAGAGGAAGAGCAGCCCCACCGCGACCGCCCCGCCGGTCCCGACGGTCAACGAACGTTCGAACGCTGTGTGGTCGGTCGGTTTCGGCACGGCGATCGACTGACGGCCCACCGAAAAGTACCTTTCCACTGGTTCCCCCCGGATGACCGAACCCGTCGGCAGGGGTCGAGCCGCTACTCGGAGAGGGTGCCCTTCGTGCTCGGGGCCCCCTCGCGGCGGTCGTCGGGCCGGGTGGCGTCGTCGAGCGCGCGCGCGACGGCCTTGAACAGCGCCTCGATCTCGTGGTGGGCGTTCTCGCCGGAGACCTCCGTGTGGAGGGTCAAGTTGGCGTTCGTCGCGAGCGACCGGAAGAAGTGGGGGGCCATCGCGCTCGTGAACTCGCCCACTCGGCCCTGGGAGAATTCCCCCTCGAACTCGAACAGCGGTCGACCCGAGACGTCGACCACCACTCCGGCGACCGCCTCGTCGAGGGGGACCTTCCGGTCCGCGAAGCGAGCGATTCCGGTGCGGTCGCCGAGCGCCTCGTCGAAGGCCTCGCCGAGCGTGATCGCGACGTCCTCGGTCGTGTGGTGGTCGTCGATGTGGAGGTCGCCGTCACAGGAGACCTCGAGGTCGAACAAGCCGTGTTTCGCGAACGAATCCAGCATATGGTCGAGGAAGCCGATCCCGGTGTCCGCGGTCGACTCGCCGTCGCCGTCGACCGCGAGCGTCACCTCGATCGTGGTTTCGGCCGTCTCGCGCGCCACGGTCGCACGCCTGGTCATGTGAGCCCTCGGCGCAGCGGGCATAAGGCGGTTTTGTTCGGCGGGACGTGGCGCTCAGTCCTCGGCGAGCGCCGTGATGGCGTCCCCGAGCGTGAACCGGCCCTCGTAGAGCGCGGTGCCGACGACGGCCGCGCTCGCGCCGGCGTCGCGGAGGGTCCGGACGTCGTCGAGGGTCTCGACCCCCCCACTCGCGACCACCGGGATCGAGACCGCCTCGGCGAGCCGGCTCACGCGGTCGGCGCGGACGCCCGCGAGCCGCCCCTCGACGTCGACGTCGGTGAACAAGATTCCGGCCGCGCCGCGCTCCTCGTAGCCCGCTGCGGCTTCGACGGGATCTATTCCTGTGCCCTCCGTCCAACCCGAGACCACGACCTCGCCGTCGCTGGCGTCGAGGCTCACGACCACGCTCCCGGGGTGGGTGTCGCTGATCGCCGCGACGACCTCGGGGTTCTCGACCGCGGCCGTGCCCAGGATTACCCGGTCGACGCCGGCATCGAGGAGGGAGCGGGCGTCGGCCGCGGTTCGGATGCCGCCGCCGAGCTGAACAGGGATATCGACGGTCTCGACGACCCGCTCGATCGCGGTCGCGTTGCGCCGCTCGCCGTCGAACGCCCCGTCGAGGTCGACGAGGTGGAGGGTACGCGCCCCCGCCGCGACCCAGCGTTCGGCCGCCTCGACCGGGTCGCCGTAGGCGCTCTCGCTACCGCGCTCGCCGCCGACGAGCTGGACCACCTGCCCGCCTTCGATGTCGACCGCGGGAACGACCTCGAACGTCTCGAACATGGTTCGTCTACACGGTCGGGCGGCCTAAACGCACTGAAAACGTGGCGAGTGATCCCGGACGGAATGAATATACGGCAGCGATAGCAGCGATCCCCATCGCCTGTTTCCCGGTCACTGGAACCGCCGTCGATCTCCACGCTGAGGTTTGGGCGAGCCGAATTCGGGAACGAAAACATCTAACACCTTCGGGGGAGAACGGGCTGTTGATGCCTACCGTAGAATACGTCAACTACGAAGTGGTCGACGACCAGGGCTGGAACGTTGAAGACGACGACCTCTTCGAGAAGGCCGCGGACGCCGGACTCGACGAGGAGGATTACGGCGAGATCGACGTCAACGAGTCCGAGTACATCCTCGAAGCCGCAGAAGCACAGGGCTACGACTGGCCCTTCTCGTGCCGGGCGGGCGCGTGTGCGAACTGCGCGTCGATCCTCAAAGAGGGCGAGATCGACATGGACATGCAGCAGATCCTCTCGGACGAGGAAGTCGAGGACCGCAACGTCCGCCTGACCTGCATCGGGTCGCCGGCGGCCGACGAGGTCAAGATCGTCTACAACGCGAAACACCTCGACTACCTCCAGAACCGCGTCATATAGAGGCCCACTTTTTTGCAGGGGGTTGAGGGCCGCGAAGCGGCCCGATTCCCCCGTCCAAAAACCTGTCTTGCTGAGCAATGCGAAGCAAGGCTCGGAAGACGCTGTGCGTCTTCCGGCGGACTAAAAACTGCCGCTCGCTTGGCCTAACGGCCTCGCTCGCGGTACAATCACTACCAATTCCGCACAGCACCGCCGAAGCCCTCAGTCGCTCGTTTCACTCGCTCCTTCGCCCTTCATCCACCAGGAGAGCACGGCTCTCCCGAGCCTCGGCTCACATTCGTTCGCCGAGAAGCTGGGCACCACACCGGCCGAAGACGGCCATCGGAATCCGAAGGTCAGTCGCCAGCGTACTTCGCGCCGACGGCGTCGAGATCGGCTCCATCGACCGACGACCGGAAGCCGTGCATTCCGTCGTCGCGGGTGATGCCGTAGCCGTCCTCGTGGAGTTCGGCGACGCGCTCGAACTCCTCGTCCGAGAGTCGGGGGGTCTCCGGCGCGGCGGCCCACTCGTCGATGTCGGCGGCGGTGCGGAAGGTCGGCGTCACCGAGGCGACCGCGTCGTGGGCGAGGAGCCACTGGATCGTGGCCTGGCCCATCGTGCGCTGGCCATCGCGTTCGAGGAATCGGAGCTGCTCCACCTTCTCCCAGCCGGTGTCGTACCACTCGTCGGGCCGGAAGCCCCGGTGGTCGCCGGCGTCGAGTTCGGTCTCGGGGGTGACCTGCTCGTTGAGGATCCCCGAGGAGTGGGGCACGCGCGGGACCAGGCTGGTCTCGGCGTCGAGGTCCTCGATGGTCTCGATGAAGTGCTTGCCCGGCACCTGCTCGAAGAGGTTGAACACCACCTGGACGGCGTCGAACTCGTTCTCGATCGCGGCGTCGCCCTCCGCGAGCCAGCCGATCGAGGGGCCGAGCGCCCAGCCGAGCGCCTCGACCTTGCCCTCCTCCTTGAGTTCGTCGAGGGCTTCGAGAATATCACTGTTCACCTCGTCGACGTTCGCGTTGTGGAGCTGGAGGAGTTCGACGTGGTCGGTGCCCAACCTATCGAGGCTCTCCTCGACCGCCTCGTGGATGTACTCGGGCGTGATGACCTTCGGGAGTTCGCCGTGGCCGGCCTGTGGGTTGTTGTAGAAGTCGTAGCCGACCTTGGTGGCGATGGCGACCTCGTCGCGGCGGTCGGCGAACGCCTGGCCGACGAGCTCCTCGCTCCGGCCGTGGCCGTAGACGTCGCCGGTGTCGAAGAAGGTGATCCCCCGGTCGGCGGCGTGACGGAGCATCTCGATGCTCTCGCGCTCGCTCCGGTCGCCCCACCAGTCGGTGCCGACGGTCCACGCGCCGAAACCGACCTCGCTGACCTCGACGTCCGAGCCCCCGAGTTTCCGGTGTCGCATGGTCGCGGTTGGGCCCGGCCGCACTTATCGGGCGCGGTCAGTGTCCACTGGATGGATCGGTCGAAAGGGGGAGGGCGTCGCGGCGACGGGTTGGAACGTATCGCCGTTCGACAGTTACATTCCGTCCCCTGTCGTACCCCGGTTCATGAATCGCGAGCGCTCGCGCGACCTCTACGACCGCGCCCTCTCCGTCCTCGCGGGCGGCGTGAACTCCTCGGTGCGTGCGACCCAGCCCTACCCCGCGTTCGCCGAGCGCGGCGACGGAGCCCACCTCATCGACGCCGACGGCAACCGCTACATCGACTACGTGATGGGCTACGGCCCGCTCCTCCTCGGCCACGACCTCCCGGAGTCGGTGCGCGCCGCAGTCCAATCCCACATGAGCGCGGGGCCGATGTACGGTGCGCCAACTGAGGTCGAGGTCGAACTCGCGGAGTTCGTCGCCCGCCACGTGCCGAGCGTGGAGATGCTGCGGTTCGTGAACTCGGGCACCGAGGCCACCGTGTCGGCGGTCCGGCTCGCGCGGGGCTACACCGGCCGTGACAAGGTCGTCGTGATGCAAGGGGGCTACCACGGGGCCCAGGAGTCGACGCTGGTCGAGGGCTCGCCGGACGCGCCACGGCCCTCCTCGCCGGGGATACCGCAGTCCTTCGCGGCCGAGACCATCCCGGTGCCGTTCAACGACACCGAGACCCTCGAAAGCGTCTTCGAGGCCCACGAGGGGGAGATCGCGGCGGTGCTCACCGAACCCCTGCTCGGGAACACCGCGAGCGTGCTGCCGGTCGAGGGCTATCACGAGCGCCTTCGGGAGTTGTGCGACGACCACGGCGCGCTGCTCGTGTTCGACGAGGTGATGACGGGCTTTCGAGTCGGCGGACTGCAGTGCGCCCAGGGGAAGTTCGACGTCGAACCCGACCTCACCACGTTCGCGAAGATCATCGGCGGCGGGCTTCCGGCGGGTGCGGTCGGCGGCCCGGCCGAGATCGTCGAGTCGTTCACGCCGGCGGGGGACGTCTTCCAGTCCGGGACGTTCTCGGGGCACCCGATGGCGATGGCGGCGGGGCTCGAAACCCTGCGCTACGCCGCCGAGAACGACGTCTACGACCACGTGAACCGATTGGGCGAGAAGCTGCGATCGGGTATCACCGACATCGTCGACGAGCGCGCGCCGGGCTACACCGTCCTCGGAACCGAGAGCATGTTCAAGCTCGTCTTCACCCGCGGCGGGTCGGAGGGCGTCGGCGACTCCTGTCGGGCGGGCTGTCGGCAGGAGCCCGACTGCGCGCGGTTCGAGCGGTGTCCCAAGACCGGCGCGGACGTCGCGAACGCCGAGACCGAGCGCTGGGACCGGCTGTTCAGGCCTGCAATGCGGGATCGGGGAGTCCTGTTGACCGCGAACCAGATGGAGTCCCAGTTCGTGAGCGACGCCCACACCGAGGAGGACGTCGAGGAGACCCTCGAAGCCTACAAGGCCTACTTCGAGTGAGCCGCCGTGCGGCGGCGGTGCGGTCGCGGTTTGCGGTGCGGTTGCGGTGCTGTGTCTCGGCGAGCGGAGCGAGGTTCTCCCTCCGGTCGAACCTCGGATGTGAACGGTGAACGGAGTGAACCGTGAGCGGTAGCGAGCCGAGACTGTGGTGGCGGGGGCGGTGCGGTCCTGGCGTCTCGGCGAACGAATGTGAGCCGAGGCTCAGGGGAGCGGTGCTCCCCTGGTGGATGAAGGGCGAGGCGGGAGTGCGAGTGAAACGAGTACCGCGAGCGGAGCGAGCGCGCCGAGGGCTTCGGCGGTTGCGGGGATGGTTAGTGGTTGTACCGCGAGCGAGGCGAAGCCGAGTGAGCGGCCCTTTTTAGTCCAGGTTTTTGCGAGGAGTGGTTCGCCGGAGGCGAACCCGACGAAGTAAAAAAGTGGGTTCTTAGACCGCGTCTGGCCCGTGCGTGCCGGTCCGGATCTGGGCGGCGTCCTCGACGGGCGTGACGAACACCTTGCCGTCGCCGGGTTCACCGGTCGAAGCCCGCTCGACGATGGCGTCGACCACGTCCTCGGCGGGGATCTCGGCGACCACACACTCGATCTTGACCTTCTGGTGGAGGTCCACGGTGTACTCCTCGCCGCGCCACTGGCCCTTCGTGACCGGCTGGCTGCCCCGGCCGGAGACGTTCGTCACCGTGAGCGAGGGCGCGCCGGCTTCCGAGAGCGCGCTCTTGACTGCGTTGAGCTTCTCCGGGCGGACGACGGCGGTGATCATCTTGAGCTCCCCGTCGTTGGGTTCGCCTCCGTCGGTCCGGATCGTCTCGTCGTCGATCGAGCGGACCATCCCACCGTCGGCGACGGGACCGCCCGAGTCGCCGAAGCCGAACTCGGGGTAGGTGTCGACGCCGTGTTCGGAGCTATCGAGTCCGTTGCGTTCGTGTTCGGGGGTGACGCGTGCCTGGCCGGCCGCCTTGAACGCGTAGAAGACCGCCGCGGTCGCGAGGATCGTCCAGCCGCCGATGACGGTGACGCCGACGACCTGGACGATGAGCTGCGTGACGGAGAAACCGCCCACCGCGAAGAACGGGAAGAGAACCGCGCCCATCGCGCCGGCCGAGCCGTGGACCGGGTAGACCGCACAGACGTCGTCGATCTTGAGGCGTTTTTCGACGAACGAGAAGACGATCGGGAGCTGACCGCCCGCGAGCAGCCCGAGGACCATCGCGCCCCACCACGTCACGGCGTCCGTGACGCTGGTGATGACCACGAGGCCCGCGAGCATCCCGTTGGCGACGAAGAGGGTGTCGACCTTCTCGCTCTTGAGCAACGAGACGCCGGCGGCACCGAGCGCGCCGGTCCCCATCGCGAGCGTGGTCGTGAGCGCGACCCGACCGACGGTGCTCGCGAACGCGCCGAGCGCGAGCGTGTCGTTCTCGGCGGTGAACACCGTCGCCGCCGTGCCGACGTTGAAGCCGTACCAGCCGAAACAGAGGATGAGGGTGCCGAGCACCGCGAACGTCATCGAGTGACCGGGGATCACGTTCGCGCTGCCGTCGTCGTTGTAGCGGTCGATCCGGGGACCGATGACCCACGCCGCGGTGAGACCGGCGACCCCACCCATGCCGTGGACGATCATGCCGCCCGCGAAGTCGTGGAAACCGACGCCCATGAAGTCGGCGAGGAAGCCGCCGCCCCAGGTGACGCCCGTCACGACGGGGTAGATGACCGCAGCGAGCAGGAAGGTGTAGGTGACGTAGGCCCGGAGCTTACACCGCCCCGCGACCGCACCCGAGACGATCGTGGCGGCGGTCATCGCGAACACCGCGCTGAACAGCCAGCCGACCCACGCGGTGGGGTCCGCGGGCGCGATGACGCTACCGAACGCCCCGCCGATATCGACCCCGCCGCCGCCCGTCAGCCCGGCCACGACCGTCGAGACCGCCGCGCCGACGAGGAAGAAGGCCACGACGCCGATCGACCACGTCAGCATGTTCTTCGTGAGCTGGTTGGCGACGTTCTTCGCCCTGACCTGACCGGCCTCCAACATCGCGAAGCCCGCGTGCATGAAGAAGATCAGGAAGGTCACCGTCAACACCCAGACGTTGTTCACCCCGTCGGCGAGCACCCCGACGTCGAGCCCGGACTGGAGCAGCACGTCGGTCATTTCCGGATCACCTGCCCAGATACATCGTAAATCGGTAGCTGTTCGTTCGGATTATTCGTCGTTTTGACCATGTTCGTGGTCCCCATCACGCGAAGACGTCTGGAAGTGATAGTATATAAATATTCCACCTGTCGAGGGAGTGTTCAAGCCACATACGGTAAACATGTGTTCAATATTGAAGTGTATCTATACCATATTAGGTTCCGTCCGGTCGGAAACGCCCGCGCTCCGTTCGCGAAAACTTGTGATCCGTATTCGTCGATTCGATCGTGACCTATCGTGCCGGCCTCGCGCGCGCCCCGACACGACGTGTTTCGTGGCGTTATCGAACAGTCGGAAGTCAGAGCCGTTCGGCGACGCGCTCGGCGAAGTAGGTGAGGATCAGGTCCGCGCCGGCGCGTTTGATCGACAACAGCGATTCGAGCGCTACCTCGTCGAGGTCGAGCCAGCCCTTCTCGGCGGCGGCGTGGAGCATCGCGTACTCGCCGGAGACGTTGTAGGCCGCCACCGGGTAGTCGGTGTGGTCGCGGACCTGCCGCACGACGTCGAGGTAGGGCAGCGCGGGTTTGACCATCAGCACGTCCGCGCCCTCCTCGACGTCGAGGTCGACCTCCCGGAGCGCCTCGCGCGCGTTCGCGGGGTCCATCTGGTAGTGCCGGCGGTCGCCGAAGGCGGGGGCACCGTCCGCGGCGTCGCGGAAGGGACCGTAGAACGCGCTCTCGTACTTCGCGGCGTAGGACATGACCGGGACGGCCTCGTAGCCCGCACCGTCGAGCGCCCCCCGAATGGCACCCACCATGCCGTCGGTCGCGCTGCTCGGCGCGACCATGTCCGCGCCCGCCGCGGCGTGGCTCTCGGCGACCTTCCCCAGGAGGTCGAGGGTCGCGTCGTTGTCGACGGTGAGGTCGGGCCGCCCGTCACCCATCGTCGTCCCGCCGTCGGTGGCGGTTCCCTCCCACCGCTCGTACGCCTCGTCGGTGAGCACCCCGCAGTGACCGTGCTGGGTGTACTCACAGAGACAGACATCGGTGATCGCGAAGACGTCGGTCTCGTCCGTGATCGCCCGGAGCGCGCGCTGGACCACGCCGTCGTCGGCCCAGGCCCGGGTGCCGCGTTCGTCCTTCGATTCGGGGATGCCGAAGACCATCACGCTCTCGACGCCGGTCGCCTCGACCTCGGCGACGCGTTCGGCGGCCTGGCTCACGGGGACGCGCTCGTGACCCGGCATCGACTCGATCGGGACCCGCTCGTCGGTCGTCGCATCGACGAACACCGGCGCGATGAGGTCGGTCGGTCGGAGGTCGGTCTCGCGAACGAGGCCGCGGAGGCCGTCCCGACGAAGCCGCCGCGGGCGATGGGTGAGGTCCATGTCGAACGGACGACCGCGAGCGGCAAAACCCCCGCGGCGTGACGGAACTGATTTAGGAGCCACCGAAGTAGCTCCGGCGATGCTCGGGCCGGCCCTCCAGATAGCCGAGATGCCGCAACTCCTGCGGGATCTCCTCGATTCGGAGTACGCGTTCGTGGCACTCCTCTGCGTGTTCGTGCTCGAAGGCGCGATGTTGATGTACTTCATGCCGAGCGAGGCGATCGTGCCGATCTCGATCGGGCTGCTGGGGGGGACCGTCCCCGAGATCGCCGCCATCATCGGGGTCGCCGTGGTGGGGGCGACGATCGGACAGACCGCGCTGTTCACGCTCGCGAAGCGCGGCGGCCGGGAGTGGCTCCTCGAGAAGCGGTGGTTCCGGGTGAGCGACGAACGCCTCGCGACCTTCGACGGGTGGTTCGACCGCTGGGGCCCCCTCGTCGTCCCGGTGAGCAACTCCCTGCTGTTCACGCGCGGGATGCTCACCGTCCCCGCGGGCTTCGCCGAGATGCGAACCCGGCAGTTCGTGGTGCTCTCGGCGGTCGGCACCCTCGTCTTCGAGAGCGCGCTCGCGGCGCTCTCGCTCGGCGTCATCGAGTGGCTGCTCTGACGGAACGGGTCAGTCGTCGGCCGGTGCCGTCCCCGCCGTCGAGTCGGTTCCCGTCCCCGAGTTCGGTCCCGTTCGTCCACCGGCCTCGATCGCCTCGGCGAGGAGTTCGGAGAGCCCGACGACTTCGATCTCCTCCTCGAAGTTCCCCGTCTTGCGACCGTCCTCGTACATCGTCATGCACATCGGGCAGGCGACGACGAACTTCTCGACTCCCGACCCCGCATCCGTGTCCTCTAGGGCCTCCCGGAGGCGCTCCTCGCTGGGTTTGGGCTCCTCGTCGAAGTCCATCCAGAGCCCGCCACCGCCGCCACCACAGCAAAACGAGTTCGCCCGGTTCCTGGGCATCTCGTCGAGCGTACACCCGGTTCGGCGGATCAGGTCGCGCGGGGCCTCGAACTCGTCGTTCATCCGGCCGAGGTGGCACGGGTCGTGGTAAGTGACGGTATAGTCGAGTTCGGTTCCGGAGAGGTCGATCCGTCCGGTCTCCGCGAGTTCCTGCACCACCTGGGTGTAGTGGTGGACGTCGATCTCGCCCTCGGCGTTCCACTCGACGCCGTCGAGTTCGGGATACTCGTTCTCGAACGTGTTGTAGCTGTGGGGGTCGGTACAAACGAGTTTCTCGAACTCACACGCCTCGAACGCGGCGGCGTTGTCCTCGGCGAGCATCTCATAGAGGCCCTCCTCACCGACTCGCCGAACGTCGTTGCCGTCGTTCTGCTCGTCCTCGTAGAGGATCCCGTAGGAGACCCCGGAGTGTTCGAGGATGGTCGCGAGCGAGCGTGCCACTCGTCTGTTGCGCTCGTCGTAGGAGGGGTAGTCGCCGACGTACCAGAGGTACTCGACCTCCTGATCGCGGGCGTCGGGCACCTCGAAATCCAGCGCCTCGACCCAGTCGGGGCGTTTGCGTTCGGGGTCGCCGAAGGAGTTGCCCTGCTGGAAGACGTCCATCATGGTTTCTTGAACGTTGTCGTCCATCTCGCCCATCTCGGTCAGCCGGCGGTTCATCTCCGTGAACTGCGGGACGTGTTCGATGTCGACGGGACAGGCGTCCATGCAGGCCATACACGACATGCACGACTCCATCGTCCGGGAGTCGATCACGCTCGTACCGCCGTCGGCCACGATGTCCTTCGTCTCGCCGCCCGCGTCCACCGACTCGCGGTAGTTCTTCAGGTCGAGGATCACGTTCCGTGGATCGAGCGGCCGGCCCGCCGCCTTCGCGGGGCAGACCGACGAACACCGGCCGCACTTGGTGCAGGCGTCGTGGTCGAGGCGCTGTCGCCAGGACATGTCCTCCACTTCGGTGAAGCCGATCTCGTCGGGCGCGGCGTCTGCGGGCACCCCCGGCAGACGAACACCGGCCTTCTCGTCGCGGGTCACGACGTTCGCGAAGCTCGAGATCATGTGGAAGGGTTTGGCGTAGGGGACCCACGCGACGAACCCGAGCGCCAAGAGTGAATGCGACCACCACGCCGCCGGGTAGAGGGCGGTCGCGAGGCTCTGGGAGACGCCGGCGGCGCGGAGGGCGTCCGCGACGAACCAGCCGACGAAGCTCACCGTCTCGAAGCTCGGGAAGCCGGTCGCGAGGATGCGGAGGCCTTCGAGGAGGTAGCCACCCACGCCGAGGAAGAAGAGCACCCAGACGAAGCCGCCGTCCTCGAGGCTGGTGTGACGACCCCAAAGCCGGTCGGTCCGAACGACGTGTCGGCGGTAGATCGCCATCCCCAGTCCGACCACGAACAGGAAGCCGAGCGCGTCCATTATCAACGAGTAGGAGAGGTAGAAATCGCCGACGAAGAACGACTGCTCCTCGCCGAGCAGCCCGGTCACGAGCCGGTAGCCGTCCATGTCGATCCCGAGGATCGTGGTGCCGATCAGCAGGGTGAGAAAGCCCCACATGATGAAGGTGTGCATCAGCCCGCCGTAGAGGTCGCGGTCGAACTGGTTGCGGTTCGAGAGCACCGTACTCGCGGCGCTCGCCACCCGGCCGGGGAGGTCGTCGAGCCGCTCGAACGCGTCGTCGGGCCCCCGGGCGTAGCGCGCGAACCGGTCGTAGACCCCATAGAGGAAGAGCACGACCGCGAGCGCCGCGAGGAAGTAAAACACCGCCTTCCCCACCGGGCCCACCAGCCAGAACGTCTCCCGGGTGACGGTTCCGGCCTGGAGTGGAAGTATCATTTACTACTGTTAGCGTATCGACCGTCGGGGTTAAATCTTGGCAACAGTTGAGGGACGGCTCCCACACGACCCATCACGCGGCGCGGTAGTACGCGACCGCGTCGCCGTCCTCGTGGCGCACGCGTTTCTCCGCCACGTCGCGCGAGACGAGGGTTTCGAGCGCCATCTCGACGAGGATCTCCGAGCGCTGTTTCGAGACCTGCCAGTCGAGGGCTTCGAGCAGCGCGGCGAGGGGTTCGAACCCCTCGGGCTCCGGGCCGGCGTCGCGAAAGAAGTCGTCGACGCAGTAGGCGTGGGTTTCGTCGTCGGTGAGGACGTCCCGGACCTGCGTGATGACGTCGCTGGTCGGGTCGGCGGCCTCCCAGTCAGCTGCGTCGAGCACCATGCGCGGGCTTCGGGGTCGACGGGCATATATCCAGTGGGCGTCAGACCGCCGCCCACGCGAGCAAGCCGCCCGCGACGAGGAGGGCGGGGCCGTCGAGCCTGGACAGGTGGAGGGCCGGAAGCGTCGGGTTCCACGCGAAACACCGGGCACGGAGCGCGAGTCCCAGCCGATCGGCCCGCCCGAACGCCCGCCCGACGCCCGCGGCGGCGACGATCCGCATCCGTTCGACCAGCGGACGTTCGGTGCCGAGACGCGCCCGCATCGCCGTTCGCGCGCCCCTGAGGTCGGCCAACAACACCGGCAGGAACCGAAAGACCAGCGCCACGCCGACCCCGAGCAGCCGGCCCGTCCGCCCCGGGATCGTCCGCTGGATCGCGGCGCGCGAATCCCGGACCGGCGTCGTCCGGACGTAGGCCGTGCTCACCACCAGCACGAGCAGGACCCGGTAGCTCGCCAGCGCCGGTCCGCTGGCCTCGGAGAGGGCGACCCACGGCGGGCCGAGCGTGAGCGCCGCGACCGCCGGCCCGGCGACGAGGAAGGGGAGCGCGTACCGCACCTCGAGGAGCGAGTCGACCGGTGAGGTCGACGCGGCGGCGAGGACGACGGCCGCGATGCCGGTCGCGACGACGAGCCCACGCGGGGTGGTGTGGGCGAACGCCGCGACCGCGAACCCCACCTGAACGGCGAGCTTCGTTCGCGGGTCGAGCCGGTGAGCAACCGAGTCGCCGGGTTCGTACGCCAGGGTCACGGGTCCGCTCCGCGGACCGGAACCCGCACGTCGAGCCTCGCCAGTCGGTCGCGGGCGCTCTCGGGTGCGGCGTCGAGCGCGACCCGACCGTCACGCAGGACAACTACCCGATCGGCGAGCCCGAAGAGATCACGGAGGTCGTGAGTCACGACAACGATGCTCGTCCCGTCGGCCGAGAGCGCGGCCAACCTGTCGAGGACCGACGCCCGTGCGGGTTCGTCGAGCCCCGCGAACGGCTCGTCGAGTATCAGGTGATCCGGATCCATCGCGAGCGCGCCAGCGATCGCGACTCTCGCCTGCTCGCCGCCCGAGAGCCGGTCGATCCGGTCGTCCTCGCGCCCCGCCAGCCGAACCGCCGAGAGCGCCCGCTCGACCCGCCGGTCGATCGTCTCCCTCGGGAGCCCCAGGTTCTCCGGCCCGAACGCGACGTCCGCGCCGACCGTCGCAGCGACGAAACCGTCCTTCGGGTCCTGAAACGTCATCGCCACCGTGCTCCGGGCGGCCACGAGGTCGTCGGCCACCGGGACCCCGTTGACCGCGACGGAGCCCGAATCGGGTGTGAGCAGCCCGTTGAACAGCCGCACCAGGCTCGTCTTCCCCGAGCCGTTAGGGCCCGCGAGCGCCACGAACTCGCCGTCGTCGATGGAGATCGAGACGCCGTCGACCGCCGGTCGAGCGCTTCCGTCTTCCCCGTCGCCATAGCGATGGACGAGGTCGCGGGTCTCGATCATTCGGTCACGAGCGCGTCGCTTCTGACGATCCCGACCGCGGCGGCGGCCTTCAGCGCCTCCGCCGGCAGGAACGCCGCCGCGCCGGTCAGGAACGCTTCCACGGGTCCGAGCTGCTGGGTCACCATCAGCCCGAGGGTTCCAGAGGTGTAGATCACGACGATGCCGGCGACGAGTGCGACGACGAGCCGAACGAGGCCCACTCGACCGGGTTCGACCGCCGACCGGCCGTAGGCGAGGCCGCCGATGACCGCCGCGCCGAGGGGGTACGACCAGAGATAGCCAGCGGTCGGGCCGAGGAGGACCCCGAGTCCCGCGGTACCGAGTGCGAAGACCGGTGCGCCGAGCGCGCCCGCGAGGAGGTAGAGCCCACAGGCCGCCGCCCCCCAGACCGGGCCACAGAACAGGCCCGCGAGGAACACCCCGAGGACCTGCAGCGTCACGGGCGCGGGCGAGAGGGGATACGGGAACGCCACGTAGGCGAAGGCCCCCAGCAGCGCCGCGAACAGCGCCGCCCGCGCGAGGTTGGCCGCGGTCTCGTCGCCGACGAGCTCGGTGTCGGTGGTCTCCGTGCTCATGATGGCGACCTTTCGTCAACCCCTCTAATAAGTCTGGTTGACGAACCCGGGTTCGGGTCGCCGGTGGGTTTTTATTCGCCGGTGTCAGACGCTTCGTTCGCGTGGCAATGGACGAAAAAACCGAGGAGCTCCGAGACATCTTCATGGACGTCACCGACGCGTCGAGCGTCACCGAGCGCCAGGAGGACGAGCGGGGGGCGATCGCACCCGAGGGCTCGCCAGACGAGCGTACCGCCGACGTGATCGCGGCGATGGACGAGCGCTACGAGTTCACGACCGACCTCGACCGCGAGCGGCTCGTCGCCATCGTCCGCGGGTTCTACGAGGACGACGCCGACGCCGAACTCGCCGACGCGGTCGACGAGTCGCGCCACACCGTCTTCCAGGCCCGAATGGACCTCCACCTCTTTCGGAACGACGACGTCGAGGCCCCGTTCGACCTCGATACCCTCCGCGAGCGGCTCGAGGACGGGACCGAGGTCGCGGCGGTCGCCGAGGAGTTCGACGTCGACGAGCCGACGGTCCGGCGCTACGGCCGGGTGCTCGAAACCTGGGCCGAGCGCCGCGCGGTCGGCGACCGTTTCCGGGAGGTCTTCGACGAGATCTACCTCGATGCCGACCTCGAAGACCACACGACCGAGGCCACCCGCGACGGCCTCGACGAGGCCACCGAGGGGATGGAGAACAACCTCTCGTTCTAAGATCCCACTTTTTGGGGCGGGGGTTGAGCGCGAGCGAAGCGAGCGCGATTCCCCCGCCCCAAAACCTGTCTTGCTAAGCATCGCGAAGCAAGGCTCGGAAGACGCTTCGCGTCTTCCGGCGGACTAAAAACTGCCGCTCGTTCGCCTGACGGCTCACTCGCGGTACAACCACTAATCAACCCCGCACAGCACCGCGACCGCTGAAGCCCTCGACTGCTCGCTCCGCTCGCAGTCTCGCCCTTCATCCACCAGGAGACGAGTTCTCCTGAGCCTCGGCTCGCTATCGCTCGCCGAGACGCTCCGTAACCGCACAGCGGCCGCACCGCCACGGCCGCGAGCCGCAAGAATCGAGTTACTCTTCGAGGACGGCGTTGACCTGCCCGTCCTGGCCGGGGCGGGAGGTCACGCGCGCGGTGCCCTCGCCGGTCTCGACGAGCGCGCCCTTCGTGACGATGTTCCGTCGGACGTAGTTCGGGTTCGCGGGGTTCTCGACCACGTTCTCGATGGTCGTGCTTCGGGTCTCGCCGTCGACGGCGACGGTGGCGCGGTCGGTCGCGATCGCCCGGACCTTCGTGGTGTTGCCGCGCGAGGTGACGGTCTTGAGCTTCGGCTCGCCGACGCGGGTCTCGGTGCCCTCGCTGCCGAGCTGGTGTTTGCGTTTGCCGCGCGTCGGTCGTCGTCGCCCGCCCGTTCGCTTCTTCGTCGAGCGTCCCTGGTCTTTCATACCTCCCACACGACGAGCGCGCTATTTGAATCGCTCGATGCGGGTCTATCGGAGCCTTTAGGCCGCTCGACCGTGGCCCTCCCGTGTGAGTCTCCGGAGCGCCGTCGCCGCACCGTTTCTGGGTCGTGGCGAGATGGAACTCGCCGAGAGCGAGTTCGTGGTAGCGCTCTCGCTCGACCGGGACTGGTTCTCGCCCGACCAGGCCAAACGCCTCGCGGACGTCGCGGTCGGCGAGGGCCTCCTCGAACGCACCGACGCCGGCCTCGAACCCGGCTTCGACCCGGACGAGGTGACGATCCCCGACGGGTTCGTCCCGAGCGAGGACCTCCTCCGACAGCGCTCGACGTTCGAGCGCGTGCTCGACAGCGTGGTGGCCGACGGCACCGAGAAACGCACCGCGGTCGCCGAGATAAACCGGCTCCAGGGCTCGCTCGGGCTCACCATCGAGGCCGCCGCGGTGGTCTACGCCCGCCGCCGAGGGGTCGACGTCGGCGAGGTGGCCGAACACGCGCTCTCCGAACTCCACGAAGGCTGAGGAAAGGGACGGCGCGGGAAGTTACAAGTCCCCGATGAGTCCGGGGAGGTCGGCGGCGAGCGCGTCGCGTTCGATGCCGGCGTCGGCCTCGGGGACGGCGTCGCTCCCGTCGAGGATCTGTATCGTCCGGAGCCCCGCGGCGTGGGCACCCCTGATGTCGGCCTCGGGATGGTCGCCGACGTACACCGTCTCGTCGGGCGCGCTCGACAGCCCGTCGAGGATCGCCGCGAAGGTGCGGTCGTCGGGTTTACCCGCAGCGAGCGAGCCCGTTATCACCACCGTATCGAACAGGTCGGCCCAGCCGAGCGCGTCGAGTTTGGCCTGCTGGGCGCGGACCGGGCCGTCGGTGAGGAGCCCGACGCGATAGGTTTCCTTGAGGTCGACGACGAGGGCTTCGGCCCCCTCGACGGGGACGAGCGCCTCCTCGATCGCGTCGCGGTAGGCGTCGGCGAGCGCCGCCGGCGACACAGTACTATCCTCGCCGAGGAGGTCGGCGAAGATCGCCTCGCGCGTCTCGTTGGTGAGATGCCGGCGGTGGGCGTCGAGGTAGGCCTCGCGCGAGAACCGGGGCGCGCCGACCGCTTCGGTGGCGTCGTCGAGGAGCGTCTGGCGGTCGCGGTCGGGAACCGCGAGGGTGTAATCGAGGTCGAACGCGACCGCCGTGACTGGCATACCCACAGGATGGAGGCGGGGGGTATCAGTGTGGCGGACGAGCCGAAAACGGTAGGCCGACCGGTTTCGAGTATCGACCATGTTCTTCGAACGGCTCGGCGCGCGCATCGAGACCGCCGACAGCGTGCTCTCGGTGGGTCTCGACCCCGACCCCGACCGGCTGCCCGACCACCTCGCCGACCACGACCTCCCACGGTGGGCCTGGGCCCGCCGGATCATCGACGCGACCCACGAGCACGCCGCGTGCTACAAGCCCAACGCCGCCTTCTACGAGGACCCGGATGGGTGGCGCGCGCTCCGCGAACTCGTCGCCTACGCCCACGGCAAGGACGTACCCGTGCTCCTCGACGCCAAACGCGCCGACATCGGCAACACCGCCCGCCAGTACGCCCGCGTGCTCGACACCGTGGACGCCATCACGGTCAACCCCTACCTCGGCCGGGATTCGCTCGACCCGTTCCTCTCGCGCACGGACGCCGGCGTGTTCGTGCTGTGTCGGACCTCGAATCCAGGCGGGAGCGACCTCCAGGACCTCGAACTCGCCACAGACGAGCGCCTCTACGAGCGGGTCGCACGCCTCGCCAGCGGGTGGAACGAGCACGACAACGTGGGACTCGTCGTGGGAGCCACGACGCCCGACGAGCTCGAACGGGTCAGGGAGGTCGCGCCCGACCTGCCGTTCCTGGTCCCCGGCGTGGGTGCACAAGGTGGCGATGCCGAAGCCGCCGTCGAGTACGGGCTCGCGGACGGCGTCGGGCTCGTGAACTCCTCGCGGGGGATCACCTTCGCGGGCGAGGGCGAGGACTTCGCGGGGGCGGCCGGCGAGGCGGCCAAGCGACTCAAACGCCGGCTCAACGAGTTCCGATAGCGCGGATCAGCTCTCGGTCGCCGACCCCATTGAGGCACCGCGCTGGGTTCGCCAGGCGAAGAAGACGGCGTTGGCCAGCAAGCCGAGGACGAACAGCCCGATCGTGGCCCAGACCGAATCGTAGTAGAGCACGTCGACGTACGCGATCGGTCCCTGGACGACCGGCCAGAGCGGCTCGATCCGGGTCGAGATGTCGGGGGCCGAGAGGATGTCCGCGAACAGGTGGGAGGTCAGCGCGGCCCCGACGGCGATCACGCCCATCCAGGTGGCGCGCTGGCTCGCTTTCTTCGAGAACCACCTCGTCCCGCCGAAGACGCGCTTGAGCAACCAGCCGAGGACCGGGCCGAGGATCGCGGTCATGACGACGACGGCGAGGAGGGTGTGAACGATGCCGTGGTGGTGGATCTGATTCGGGAACCAGTTCGAGAGGTAGGTGTCGACGTCCGGTACCGGGCCGAACCAGAAACCGACGGCGACGAAGAGGGCCGCCGTCCGCTTCTCGTCGATGAACAGCCACGCCGGGGCGAGGAAGATCAACGCCATCCCGAGATGGCCGAGGGTTTCCGTCATACGTACCCCCAGCGGAGATAAAGTAAAAGGCTACTGCCTGCGAAACCATCGAAACGCCGGGCTACCGTGCGCGGACGGGCGAACAGACGGTCGCTTTCAGGTGAAGCTAGAACTGGACGTTGTCGTCGACGTCGTCCCGACCGGTTCCATCGGGGTCGCTGGGGCCGCCGGGACCCCCCGACCCGGCGCTGTCGGTGCAGTCGAGACACAGGCCGAACGCGTCGTCGTAGTGCTGCGCGCAGACGCCGCGGCCACAGCGGTCGCAGGTGCGCTCGGCTTCCCGGCTCTCGCACACTGCACACAGGGAGGCGACGCTCATGGTTCGAGTTGGGGGTCGAGCGCCTTGAATCTGTGGCGAGACGTTTAGGCCGTTCGACACCCAAGGCCGGCCGTGAGCGCACCGCGGCTCCTCGTCGGTCTCGCGTCGGTGTTCGCGGGATTGACCGTCGTCCTCGCGATACTCGGGTTCGTCTACAGTCCCGTGGTGCTCGCCGTCGCGGTCCCGTTCGGGGTCGTGACCTACGTTCTCTGGTATCACGTCAGCGGCCGGCTGGGAGAGCGCGTCCGCCGGCAGGCCCGGGCCCCTGGGTTTCGGGAGACGACCGCGAACCGACGGGCCGGCGGGGGATTCGGGGCTGGGCCGCGGGGCTTTCGCGAGGGACCGACCGGTGGTCGACGGGAGCGGGTCGGCGGAGCGCGCGGTCCGGGCGGGGGAACCGACGGTCCGAGCGCTGCCGAGGCCTACGAGGTGCTCGGGCTCGACCCCGGTGCGGGCGAGGCGGCGGTCCGGTCGGCCTACCGCGAGCGGGTGAAACAGGTCCACCCGGATACCGAAGACGGCGACGAACGGCGATTCAGGCGGGTCAACGAAGCCTACGAGCGCCTCACGAGTGGAAAGCCGTAAGCCCCGCCTGGGCCGAGGAGAGCCATGCCCGAATCGGACCCCGCTCCGCCGCTCGCCGTAGACATCGACGGCACCCTCACCAACCGAAATCGTGCGGTCGACCCGCGGGTCTTCGACGCCCTCCGGGAGTGGCCCGCGCCCGTGGTGGTGGCGACCGGCAAGGCCGCGCCCTACCCCGTCGCACTCTGTGAGTTCGTGGGGATCCCAGTGCGAGTGATCGCCGAGAACGGCGGCGTAGTGTGTTTCGACACCGAGGAGTGCGAGGAGTTCGTCGTGGTCGGCGACCGCGCGGGGGCCGAACGCGTGGCCGAGCGGTATCGGGAGGCGGGCCACGACCTCGGCTGGGGCGACCTCGACCTCACCAACCGCTGGCGCGAGACCGAACTCGCGGTGAGTAGGGAATCACCGCTCGAACCCCTTCGGGAACTGGCCGCCGACGAGGGCCTCCGGGTCTTCGACACCGGCTACGCCTACCACGTTACCTCTCCCGACGTCGACAAGGGCGAGGGTCTGAAGACCGCCGCCGACCGGCTTGGCCGTGCGCCCGGCGATTTCGTCGCGATAGGGGATTCGGAGAACGACGCCGCGACGTTCCGCGTGGCAGGCGAATCGTACGCGGTGGCGAACGCCGACGAGACGGCGAAACGGGAGGCGGATTACGTGATGGAGAGTGGGTATGCCGAGGGGTTCTTGGAAGCGCTTGAAGCGGTTGGTCCGAAGTGAGGTCGGGATAGCGGAACGTACACTATCGTGGAAGCGATGCCGACCACTATCGATGATGGGTCTTTCGTCAGGCGTTTCACATCGAGAGAGGGTGCTTTCGACGTATTTTTCGGCTACGACACCCGAGACCGGGGTACGATGACCTTGATCATCGGATACCCTCGTACGGAGTACACTCCATCAGGAGCGTCTACAAGACCACTCCCCCGGTGGTAAGAGGAACCCGGGTACAGTATTGGAACGTCGGACTGTTCGGGCTGTACTGCGTGTTCGGGGCACTGGTTTTCATCGGCGCGAAACTCGGGCTCCCGTACGTTCCACCCGTCCTCCTCGCGGCCCTTCGGCTTGACATCGCGGGGATAGTGTTACTCCCCGTCGTCGGGATGTTCGAGGAGTATCGGCTCCCTCGCACTCGCCGTGACGTACTCGGGGTCGTGCTCACCGGCGTCTTCACCCTCGGCCTGATGAACACCCTCCTTTTGACTGGGCAACAACACGTGAGCAGTGTCGTCGGGTCGATCGCGTACAGCCTCATGCCCCTTCTCATGACCGGCTTCGCCGTTCTCGTTCTCCCGACAGCATCGCGCGACTGGGTCGATGCGGTCGGCATCGGCCTCGGGTTGGTCGGCGTGATCGTCGTGATCGGCCCTACCCCCTCGAACCTCCTGACGGCGCGTGTGGTCGGGATCGGTATCATGGTATCGAGCGTCGCCATTTTCGCGCTCGGGAGCGTCCTGACCCAGCGACTCGATCCCTCGATACCTCGAACCGCGCTCACCGCGTGGGGGGCGCTTCTCGCTGGGGCGTTCAACCACGTCGTGAGCCTCGGCGTCGGTGAGTCGGTCGCTTCGATCGAGTGGACGACGGGGACCCTTTCCGCGCTGTTCGTGCTGGGCGTCCTCGCAACGGGGGTACTGTACACGGTCCACTTCGAACTCATCGATCGGATCGGCCCCTCCAGAACGAGTCTTACCTTCTATCTGCAACCGATCGTCGCCTCCGTATTCGGATGGCTGCTCTTCGGGGAGCGGGTCGCTCTCGGTGTCTTCGTGGGGTTCGCGGTCGTGGTCGTAGGGTTCGTGCTCGTCGAACGCCGACCGTTCTGGGCGGCGATGCGACATCGAAAGCCCTGGTGAGGAACCAGGCACGACCGGACACGGCGATGACCCACATCGCGATTCAGGAGGAACAGGACGGCGCGGCTGTGACGTGGATGGAGCACATCACCGACGAGGAGTACGAGTCGGTATTGGATAGGTGAGTTATCGTGGCGACTGGGCTGGCGCTATTTTCCAACGATTTCGGTTCCAAGTCATGCGCGGTGGCGAAACGGCGACGAGACTGCGAAACGGGCGGCAGATTATGTGACGGAGGCTAGGTATATCGAAGATTTTCTGAAGCGCTTAACGTGATCGGGACAGGCTGAGTTTAGATAGTGTGAAACCGCATATTTGTATCGTATTGTCCTACTCCAGACAGCAGATATATAGGATCAGAGATCACAAATTAATCATGACGTACGATGTCGGTGAAAACCAGGTGTAGGAACGTATTGCTGCACCAATTGCGATTGGGAAGCTGAGCTTGATGATTCGACGGACAGACTCCCTCCATGCAATAATAACAGCTGCCCTAAAAGTCACGACACGGAGTATGTCGACTGTTAGAACGGGTTGATTGTCATATCCACTATGAAGCGAACATCAGTCTCGTCAAGCAACCTGAAAAGTGTCGGTTATGACCCACAGCAGTCCCTCCTTGAGATCGAATTCCACAGCGGGGACGTCTATCAATATCACAACGTCCCAGAACGAATTTACCAACGATTGATGAATGCTGCTTCGCACGGAAGCTACCACCACCAGCACATCCGGGATCAGTATCGATATACACAAATTCGATAAGAAGTACAGAATCGCCTACGTACCAATCACAATGTGAATAGCCACCACCCCTAACCCACCGCACGAAGCTTTTTGCGCTCGCCACGCCATCACCTCACATGGCCGCCGACCAGGCCATCCTCGAACGGGCGCTCGCCACGGGCGAGCAGGAGGGTGGCAACGTCGAGTTCAAAGAACGGCTCACGAAGGACCTCCATCTCGCCGACGGCAGACTCGAAAGCCTCGCCGCCCAGCTCCGCCACCGCGTGCTCTCGGGCGACGGCGAGGCCATCTACGTCGTCGGCGTCACCGACGATGGAGGACTCGCGGGCATCGAACCCGACGTCTTCTCCGAGACGATGGACGTGCTCTCGCTGCTGAGCGAGGAGGCCGAGGCGCACATCGAGTCCGTCGACACCTGGGGGATCGAGGGCGGACTCGTCGGCGTCGCGACCATCCACGAGGGCGCGATGATCGAGGACGACGGCCACATCGTGGTCGGCACGGCGGGCCACGTCGACCACGGCAAGAGCACCCTCGTCGGGAGCCTTGTCACCGGCCAGGCCGACGACGGCGATGGCGGCACGCGAAGCTACCTCGACGTCCAGCCCCACGAGGTCGAGCGCGGGCTCTCGGCGGATCTGTCCTACGCGGTCTACGGCTTCCGCGACGGCGAGGCGGTCCACACCCGCAACCCAACCCGCAAGGCCGACCGCGCTACCGTCGTCGAGGAAGCCGATAGACTCGTCTCGTTCGTCGATACGGTGGGCCACGAGCCCTGGCTCCGAACCACCATCCGCGGGCTCGTCGGACAGAAGCTCGACTACGGGATGCTCACCGTGGCGGCCGACGACGGCCCCACCAAGACCACTCGCGAACACCTCGGGGTCCTGCTCGCCACCGAACTCCCGACACTCGTCGCCATCACGAAGACCGACATGGTGGACGACGAACGCGTCGCCGCGGTCGAGGGCGAGGTCGAACGCCTCCTCCGCGAGGTCGGCAAGACCCCCCTCTCCGTCGCCCGCCACGGCGTCGACGCCGCGGTCGAGGAGATCAGCGAGACGGTGGTCCCGATCCTCAGGACTAGCGCGGTCACGATGGACGGGCTCGACGCGCTCGACGAGCTGTTCGAGCGCCTCCCGAAGACCGGGAGCGCCGCCGGCGAGTTCTCGATGTACATCGACCGGAGCTACCAGGTCACGGGCGTCGGCGCGGTGGCCTCCGGGACTGTCCGCTCGGGCACCGTCGAGGCGGGCGACGAACTCCTCTTAGGTCCTTTCCGCGACGGCGTCTTTCGACCCGTCGAGGTCCGCTCGATCGAGATGCACTACCACCGAGTGGATTCGGCGAAGGCCGGTCGGATCGTCGGCATCGCGTTGAAAGGGGTTCGCGAGGCGGACCTCGAACGCGGGATGGTGCTCCTCCCGCGCGACGCCGACCCCGACCCAGTCAGGAGGTTCGAGGCCGACGTGATGGTGCTCAACCACCCCACCCGGATCGACGACGGCTACGAACCCGTCGTCCACCTCGAGACCGTGAGCGAGGCCGCCGCCTTCCACCCCACTGGGGGGCAACTCCTCCCCGGCGACACCGGCTCGACCACCGTCGAGTTCAAGTTCCGACCCTATCTCGTCGAGGAGGGCCAGCGGTTCGTCTTCCGCGAGGGCCAGTCCAAGGGCGTCGGAACCGTGACGAGCGTGACCCCGGACGAGTAGCGCTCGCAGGCGACCGCCCCAGTCCGAAGCCACCTCGGGTCGGTGGGACGGACGACCGGCAGCCGTGGGCCGCGGCGATCCGATCCGTCGTCGCTTTGACCGTCGGCGTCGAACGGGCGGTCGAACATCGATGCGATGAGTGATTCGAAGCACGGTAGCGACGCCGGAACCCCATCACCGGGGCGACGAACGACGCCGGTCCGACACACCGTGCTGTGTCTTACGGCGGTGGTCCTGCTCGCAGCGGGGACCTACCGCGGCACGACCGGCTACTGGTTCGTCGCCGCCGACAGCCTCACGCTCATCGAGACGAGCCGGGTCCGGAGCCTCGCCGACCTCGTCGACCTCTTCACCCAGCCGCTGATGCACGGCTCGTCGTTCACCGACATCGCCCTCTTCTATCGTCCGGTATCGAGTCTCTCGTACGCGGCCGATTACGCCCTCTGGGGGCTCAGACCGGCGGGCTACCACCTCACGAACGTCGTCCTGCACGCCGTCGCGGCGGCGCTCGTGACGCTCGTCGTCGCCGACCTGACCTCACGGCTCGCGGTCGGCACGCTCGGCGGTGGCCTGTTCGCCGTTCACCCGCTCACCGTGGGCCTCGTTCCGGCGATCCCCCGACGCCAGGACGTTCTGCTCACCATCTTCGTGCTCGTGACGGTGGGCCTCTTCGTTCGGGGTCGGCGCGAGGACCGCCCCCGACTGCTCGGGGGCGCGCTGGTCGCGTACGCCCTCGCACTGGGGGCGAAGGAGACCGCACTGGCCGTTCCGCTGGTGGTGTTCGCGTGGGTGGCCATCGACCGGGCGGGGCCCTGGCGGACCCGCGTCCGGCACGCGATCCCGGCGACGCTCCCCTTCGTCGGCGTGACGGCGGTCTACGTCGCCGTTCGCCTCGCCGTCCTCGGCGGCCTCGGCGGCTACCGGGGCGGGACCGGTTCGGGACCGGGCGGCTCCATCGCGTTCCTCCCCCTGAAGCTCCTCCTGTGGCTCGGCCAGCCGACGAGCCTCGTCGAAACCGTGCCGAGCGGTCTTCGGGGGGTCGCGTTGGTCCTCGTCGCGAGCGGGGTGCTCGTCGGGGCCCTGCTGGTTCGGCGCGCCCGCCGCCACCTCGATCCGTCCGCGCTCCGTTCGTGGCGGGTCTGCCTCGCGCTGTTCGCCGCGTTCTGCTGTGCGCTCGCGCTCACCGAGCGGTCCGGCACGGCGGCGCTGGTCGACGGCGGGTCGAGCACGGTGGCCCGGTACCTCGTCGACTCGCTGTTCGTGGGCGGCTGTCTCGCGGGGCTGCTGGCGGCGGCGCGCACCGCCGACCCGTTCGACGCCGCGACCCGGCGGCTGGTCGGTTTCTTCGCGAGCTGGCTCGTCGCGGTCCCCGGCCTCCTCGTCGTGACGGGGGCCGGGCTGGGGACCCCCCTCGAACTGGGCGACCAGATCCAGACGGGCTACCTCTGTCTGGTTCCCGCGATGGCGGGGCTCTCGCTGGTCGCGGTCGCGGCCGGCGAGCGGGTCGTCGCGGCCGGTCGCTCGAACGCGCTCCGCCCCGACGCGAACCTCGTTGCCGTCGGCTTCGCCGCCGCGCTGGTCGCTTCGCTGGTCGTGACCTCGCCGCTCGTTCACCCGTACCCCGAGTGGGAGGAGAAGGGCGAGATGAACCAGCAGGAACTCACCGAGCTCGAGGACGGTGCCGACGCCCTCGCGCTGACCGCCGCCGTCTCGGCGGACGGCCGCTCGGACCCCGAGGACGAAACCGGTCCGATGGCGTCCTCGATCGGGCGTCTGAGCGATTACTCAGTGGCGGCGTGGCTCCGACTGCGGACCTCGGCGTGGCACGGGCACGTGCCGACGAGCGACGGCGACGGCGACGAATCGGCCGTTCCACGGGACACGTTCCGTCCGGAGTGGCGGGTGGGAGCGCACGATGGGTCGATGGGGAGGGACGAGGTCGTAACCGGGCCGTAGCGATGCCGGAACGACCCGCCGGTATCGGGCCTGCACGTCCCTCGGGCCGGACGCCGACCCTATCGCCGCCACGGCGGCGACGCTAGGTCCGTCATCGAGTCGAGGACGTAGTCGGGCTCCGGGTCGGGAACCGAGCCGTCGTCGAGCCACGCGCTCCGGAGGCCGGCGGCCCGCGCGCCGGCGATGTCGGCGGCGAGCGAGTTGCCGACGTGGACGCTCGATCCCGGGTCGGCGTCGAGCGCGTCGAGCGCCCGGTGGAACGGCTCGGGGTCGGGTTTGGCGGGCGCGTCGTAGCCGGCGTGGACCACGACCTCGAACGCGTCGTCGAGGTCGAGGCCGGCCAGTTTCTGGGCCTGCATCGCCGGCGCGCCGTTCGTGACGACCCCGACGCGATGCTCGTCGGCCAGCGCCGCGACCGCCTCGCGCGCCCCCGGCAGGAACCGGACGTTGCGGTGGTCGCGCTCGGCGGTGTAGGCCTCGGCGACCGCGCGGCCGAGTTCGGGGTCGTACCCGCGGTCGGCGGCGAGCGCGGCGAAACACGCCGCGCGGAGTTCGTCGGCCGAATCCGTGGTCGCGGTGAACTCGTCGTATCGCGCGTAGTAGTCCTCGATCCCGAAGAAGGGCGTCACGTCCCGAGCCTCGAACGAGGCCGCGAGGAGTTCGTTGCCGGGCCGACGGTACTCACAGAGCGTGCCGTCGATGTCGAATAGAACCGTGTCGACCGGCGGGGTCATGCGGTGAGCGAAGGCGCGCCGCGACCAAAAGTCAGACGGCGCGGTAGCCGGCGTCGACCCGCTCGGCGAGCCCGAACACGACGGCCCATTCGAGGAGCCGCCGGACGCGCTCGCGCCAGTCGGACCGCCAGCCCGGCGACCGATTGCGTTCCCACGTCGGCACCGTCCCGCGAACGTGCTCGAAAACCCCGTCGACGTCGCGCGGGCCATCGGTTTCGAGGGCGTCGAGTACGGTACCGGCCGCGAACACGCGTTCGCGGAACGCGCGGGCGAGCGCCGCGTCGTCGGCCGCGTCGAGGAGGCGACGGTAGCCCGAACCCGTCTCCTCGACGAGGCCGAGCGCCCGGAGAAAGGTGATCCACTCGCGGGCGACCTCGCGCGAACCGACGTCGGTCGCCTCGACCACGCGGGCACAGCAGTCGTCCTCGCTCCCCGGCACCAGCGGGAGCGCCGCGCTCGCCTCGCGGACGAACGCCAGCGACCGGGGTTCGGGGGCGACCTTGAACCTCACAGCTCGAACGACTCGGCGAGGACCGCGTGGTCGGTCGCGCCGAAGGTGTGGGTCGGCCCGCCGACCACGTCGACGGTGACCTGGGCGGGCGCGAACAAGCCATCGGGAAGGTCCGCGAACGACCAGTCGACGTCGTCGAAGATCGCCTCGAACGGCGTGCCGTACTCGTCGGCGGCGGTCGAGGGGAGGTCGGCGAACCGCTCGAAGTCCTCGGCGACGGTGAAGTGGACCCGGCCGCCGTAGGCGAGCGCGTCGTTGGTCCTTGCGAGCGCGGTCGTCTCGTCGCCGGCGACCGGTGGGATCGGTGCGTCGGCGGCCACCGAGCGGATGTCGAGCGGGTCGTAGCCGAGATCCACGAGCCGGACGGTCGCGAGTTCGGCGGCGCGCGCGCCGACCGTGACGCTCCCGACGAGGCTCGCGGTCGGCACGCTGAGGAGGAAGAGGGAGTTGGCGGGGAGCGCGGCCCGGTCGGCGATGTGTTCGGCGACCTGCTCGGTCGGGAGGGCGTCGGCTTCGAGCGCGAGCACGCCGAAGTCGAAGTCGTCGCCGTAGCCGATCCGCGCGAAGACGTCCTCGTCGGCGACCAGGGCGCGCGCCGGCCCGCTCCCGAGCCCTTCGTAGTCCTCGACGCTCAGCTCCCAGCCCGCCTTCTGGGCGCAGAGCAACGCGAGCGCGGGCCGGTCGGTGGTGAGTTCGACGTGGGGCAGCGGCGCGTCGGCGACGGTCCCCATCCGGGTTCCGACGGTGGCGAGGCCGGCGGTCTGGATCTCCGCCAGCAACAGCCCAGCCTCGTAGCCGCCCGCCACGCCGTGGCCGAAGTCGAACACCGTCGTCCCGTTGTCGAGTTCGTCGGCGGCGATCCCGAGCTCGTCGGCGAAGTCGAGCGCCTCGTCGACGAGTTCGAGCGCCATTCGATTGAGGCTCTCCATGGCGACGCGTTCGCCCGGGGCTCTCAACCCTCTGTCGGTCCCGGGCGCGAAGGATTTTGCGTCCGCGGCCCGTAGACGGCCTATGGCCCACCTCGGACGCCGCGTGCTCGCCATCGGGGCGGGCACGTGGCTCCTCGTCACCGCGCTCCTCGCCGCCGCGACGGGCTACGGGCTGCTCCGCGCGCTCGTGCTCGACGGGAGCCTCGGGACGGTGCTCGTCGTCGCGATCGGCGCGGCGCTCGCGCTCGGCTACCTGAGCTACCGCTCCGGCAGCCAGCGCCTTCTCAGTCGTCTAGGCGCGACGCCGTTGTCGACGACGGCCGCGCCGGGCGTCCACGCGAGCCTCGACCGCCTCGCCGACCGGATGGCTGTCGACGCGCCCGCGCTCTACGTCGCGCGTCTCGGCCAGCCGAACGCGTTCGCGCTCGGGCGCGACACGCTTGTGGTCGACCGCTCGCTGCTTCGCCTCCTCGGCCCGGCCGAACTCGAAGCCATCCTCGCCCACGAACTCGCCCACCTCGCGGGCCGCGACACGCTCGTCCAGACGCTCGCCAACAGCCTCCTCAGAACCGTGACCGGCCTCGCGCTGGTCCTGTTCGCGCCGTTCGTCGCGGTCTTCGGGGTGGCCTGCTGGGGGCTCTCACTCCTGCTCGGCCGGCCGATGCGGGGTGCCGGAAGCGTCGCGAGCGGGCCGCGCCGCGCGGCGATGCGGCTCCTCGTGGGTCTCGTCACCGGGCCGACCGTCGCGCTCCGGGCGTACTCGCGCCGCCGTGAGTACGCCGCCGACGAACGCGCGGTCGACGTCCTCGACGACCCGCTGGCGCTCGCGCGGGCGCTCAGGACGATCCAGCGCGCCACCGAACCCGGCTTCGGGCTGTTCTCGTGGCTGTTCGGCGACGTCGAACGCGAACGGAGCCCGCTCGAACGCACGTTCGCGACCCACCCGCCGACCGACGACCGGATCGAGCGGGTTCGCGAGGCCGCCCGGACGCGCGGCGGGTCGGAAACGGGCCGCGGCCGTATCGAGGTCAACTGAGGAATCGATCGCGGTTTCCGGGACCGCCAACGCGAACGTTGAAGGGACCGACGGTCGATGTCCGGCCAACCGATGGGGAGACTCGATTCGTTCTCGGAGCGGCCACTGAGCTCGCGGGTCGCGCTGATAAACATGGGGCTCGACGTCGTCGGGATCGCCGTCAGTTTCGCGCTCTATCTCCTGTTCGGGGTCAACCTGCTCCTCGGGTTCCTCGTGACGATCATCGCGAGCGCCGTAATCGCGGGCGGCTACTTCCTCGTCAACCGATAGCGCGGCGGTCGGCGGGCTCGGAAACCCCGTATCGCGTCTACTCGCGGTCGCTCCGGGCGGCGTGACCGAGTTCGCGTTCGACCGCGTCGACCTTCTCACCGGCCGTCGTGGTCGCCGTGCGCTTGTCGTCGACCTTGAGCACCGTGCTCACGCGGTCGCCGTCGACGGCCTCGTGGGCGGCGCGCGCGGCCGCAAACAGCTCCGCCGCGGTGTCGGTTTCGATCACCGTACCCATCGGGTTGGTCTCGTAGGTCACGTCGAACTCGTCGAGCGCCGCGACGGCCTTCGCGACCTCGCCCGCCATGCTTCCCTCCCGAACCGGGGCCACGCTGAGGAGTGCGACCACTGTCATGGGGGCCGAACGGGCGCGCGCCACCTAACCCTGCCGCCACCACCGTTATGGGTTCGACGGCCACACACGGGTCATGGAATCGGCCCGCGTGACGGCCAACGGCATCGAATTCGCGTACCACGAGTGGGGCGACGGCGACCGGCTCGCGCTCTGCCTCCACGGCTTCCCCGACGACGCCGGGACGTTCGACACGCTCGCGCCGCGGCTCGCGGATGCGGGGTTCACCGTCGTCGCGCCCTTCATGCGCGGCTACGGTTCCACCGGCCCCGCCCCCGACGGCGACTACTCGGCGAGCGCGCTCGGCCGCGACGCGCTCGCGCTCGCCGACGCGCTCGGTGGGGATCTCGACCTCGTGGATCCCATCGTCGTCGGCCACGACTGGGGTGCCGTGGCGGCCTACGCCGCGGCGACCATCGACCCCGAGGCGTTCACCCACCTCGTCGGGATGGCCGTCCCGCCGGGCTTCCCGACGAACGCCCTCGGCCACCCGCGCCAGTGGCTCCGGAGCTGGTACATGGGCTTCTTCCAGCTTCCCGACCTCCCCGAACGCGCGCTCCGGGCCGAGGGGTTCGCGCTGGTCGAACTCCTCTGGGGGCTCTGGAGCCCGACCTGGGACTACCCCGAAGCGCGCATCGAGAGCGTGCGGGAGACGTTTCGCACGCCGGGAACCGTCGCGGCCGCGCTGGCGTACTACCGCCAGCTCGCCCGCGGGCTGGTGGCGCGGAACCCGTTCGCGGACCGTGACGGCAGCGGTATCGAGGTGCCGGGGCTGGTGGTCGCCGGCGCGGACGACGGCTGCATCGGCTCCGAACTCTTCGCCGACGTCGACGACGCCTTCGCGGCCGACAGTCGGGCGGTCGCGGTTCGCGGGGCGGGCCACTTCGTGCATCGCGAGCGCCCCGCGGTCGTGGCCGAGGAGGTCACGAGCTTCGTCGGGCGCTGAGACCACAACACACATTCGCGCCGGTCGAGGAGTCGGGATATGATCGGCATCGTCGGCGGCGGCATCTCGGGGCTCGCCGCGGCCTATCGGCTCCAGACGGCGGGCCACGAGGTGCGCGTGTTCGAGGCGAGCGGGGACGTCGGCGGTCTCGCCGCGACCTACGAGACCCGGGGCGACCGGATCGAGGCGTTCTACCACCACCTCTCGAAGTCCGAGGAGACCATCGTCGACCTCGCCGAGGAACTCGGGCTCGGCGACGCGGTCGAGTGGCGGCTCGGGAAGAACGCCTACTACGTCGATGGAACGGTCCACCCGATGGACACCCCCTGGGAGATCCTCGCCTACCCTCATCTCTCGCTCTACGACACGTTCCGGCTCGGGATGTTGACCCTCGACATCGACGTCCGCGGCGGGGTCCCGACGTTCGACAGCTACGAGGACCTCCGGGACTACGAGGACGTCCCCATCACGGAGTTCCTGCTCGACCACACCACCCGCGGGGTCTACGAGAACTTCTTCGAACCCCTCCTGGAGGCCAAGTTCGGCTCGCGGCGCGACGACGTGAGTGCGGCCTGGCTGCTGGGGCGGATCAAGTTCCGCGGCGAGCGCGACCTCCTGCGCGGCGAGTTCCTGGGCTACTTCGAGGGGGGCTTCCACCGGCTCGTCGACGCGCTGGTCGCCGCCGTCGGGCGCGAGAACGTCGTGACGGACGCGCGCGTCACGGACCTCGCCATCGAGAACGGCGCGGTCGAGTCGCTGACGGCCGAGACGGACACGGGCACCGAGACCCACGCCGTCGACGACGTCGTGGTGGCGGCGATGCCCAACGTACTAGAAGACCTCACGGGATACGCCTGTGAGATCGATTTCCAGGGTACCGTCTGCTCGGTGCTCTCGCTCTCGGAGCCGGTGATGGACACCTACTGGCTCAACATCGCCGACGAGGCTCCCTTCGGCGCGCTGATCGAACACACCAACTTCGTCCCGCCGGAGCGCTACGGCGACGAACACCTCCTCTACGCCGTGAGCTACGTACAGGACCCCGAAGAGCCGATCTGGCGGATGGACGACGCGGCCGTCGAGGAGACCTGGCTGATGGGCATCGAGGACCTCTTTCCGGACTTCGACCGCGGCTCCGTGAACTGGGTGAAAACCGCGAGAAACCCGCGGACGGCACCGGTCTACGAGCGCGGCTACCTCGACATGGTGGTGCCCTACGACCTCGGCGACGCGGTCGCGGAGGGCGTCTACTACGCCGGGATGGCGAGCCGGGCGCAGTACCCCGAACGCAGTCTCAACGGCGGGATCCTCGCCGGCTTCGCCTGTGCCGACCGGATCGCCGAGGGGGACGGACCCGGCCCCCGGCCGCGAACGAGCGACGGGGTCGGGGCGGTCGGCGACGGGGGTCGATAACGGGGTACGGGCCGGTTCAGTGGATGTCGAGTTCGCCCTCGTCGTCCGTTGGCTCGGCGTCCCACTGGAGCGTGAACGCGACGGTTTCGTGGCTGCCGGATTCGAGCATGCCGGCCGTGGAGTCGACCGCGACCTCGAACTGGATCGTCTCGGGCGGGTTGACCGTCGCGCTGTCGTTGCCGAGCGTGAACGTCACGCGCTCGTTGGAGCCAGCCGATTCCGCCTGATCACGTCGAGTGGTCTCGTCCACCTCGTCCGTCGCGGCCGTCGTCTCCGACCCCGACGACGACGACGCCGCGTCGTTCCCCGTCGTCTGTGCCGCATCGTTCTCGGTTGTCTGTGCCGCGTCGTCCCCGATCGTCCGTGTCGCGTCGTCGGTACCACCGAGTTTGTCGGCGAACCGGTGGAGATACGTCGCGACGTCCGTCCGGCTCATCTCGCGTTCGGTTTTGATGTCCGCCATGGCACCCCTCCGGGTACCGACCGACGTAGCCCCTCCCCGCGCGCTCGCCTGGGGTTTATACCCCACCGGGTCCTCGCCGCACCCTCCTCCACCGGGTTCTCACCGCATCCGCCTCGTCGGTCTCAGTCCTCCTCGTCGAGCGAGCCCCACCCCAACGCGTTCCGGACGAAGTTGCGGTGGCCCCGGCGGAGTCGTTCGGAGACGGACTGATACGAGATCCCGAACTCCTCGGCGAGCCCCTGGAGGTCGATCCCGCGGGGGATGTCGTAGTAGCCGAGTTCGAGCGCCGTGACGAGCGTCACGTACTGGCTCTCGGTGAGCCCGAAGCGACCGTGACGGGTGCTGTCGAGTTCGTAGACCTGCTTGAGGTCGATGGAGAAATCAGCGGCCTCGCAGAAGTCGTGGGTGGTCGCGAGCGAGTCCCGCGTCGGGAACAGCACGCGAAACCGCCATCGGCCGTCGCCGCCGCGGGCGTCGAGCACCGTCGCCTCCTCCTCGACGAGGATGTGGATCAGCACCCGGATCCGGTAGGTCCACGTCATCCGGTAGAGGAACTCCCCGTCGAGTTCCTCCAGCAGCGTGACGTGCTCGACGCTCGGGTCGTTCTCCAGCGCGTCCGAGAGCGCCGAGAGGTCGTCACACCGCACCCAGAGGTACGGGATCGCGGAGTTCCGATTGCGGGCGACCACCTGAACCACCTCGAAACGGGCGTCCGGCAGCGTATCGAGGGTCTCCCACAGCGCGAACTCGTCGGCGGGGAGTTCGAGTTCCGCGATCGTCGTCATACCTGACCGACGGCGGACGCCGACGTATAATTTCCCCGCCCGGTGTTGGGCGGTCGTCGACCGCACTCCGTTCGACCCCGAGCCTGTACTTTCAGGTACATCGGGTTCGTCGGGGAATATCTTCGGGTCGGGCCTGTATGTCCAGCGTGCGTTCTTATCGTTCGTGGCAGTGTATTCGCTGGTGTCGGGCGCTCACAGCGGCGGTATCGCCGTGAGCGACCCGCGAGACAACTATGAAATACTCGTACACAGTCAACGACGGTATCGTTCTCCAGCAGGTCCCCCAGTACCTCCAGGACACGGTCGCGAACATCATCGGGGCGCTCCCCGCGATCGTCGCCGCGATAGTCATCCTGGTCATCGGGCTCGTCGTCGGGCGGATCCTCGGCGGCGTGGTCGAGCGGGTCGTCAGACGGATCAACCCCGGTCAGTACACCCAGGGGACCCCGCTCGCCCGGCGTGACGTCGACGGCGACGTCGCGCAAGCGCTCGGCGACCTCGCGAAGTACATCGTCTACTTCCTCGCGCTCTTGCTGGCGCTCGACCAGGTCAACCTCCCGATCCCCGGCGACGTGCTCTCGGACATCACCACCGCCGGGCTTCGCGTGGTCGTCGCGGCGGCCATCCTGGTCGCCGGGTTCGCGGTCGGCCGGTTCGTCGGCGATGTCGTCACGGGCATCGTCGACGGGTTCGGGTTCGACAGCTACCTCCGTGGGACGCCGCTCGCCACGGTGACGGCGTCGGTCGGCGGCGTCGGGCGGGCGGTCGGCGTGGTCGTCGAGCTCCTGGTCTACTACTTCGCGGTGGTCGCCGCGGTCGACGCGCTCCAGTTCCCGGCGCTCGCGCGTCCCCTGGGCGCGTTCGTCGGCCAGCTCCCGCTCATCGTCGCCGGACTGCTCGTGCTCGTCGTCGGGATCTACCTCGCCGACGTGATCGGCGACTTCGTCGCGGGCATCGACCGGAGCCGGGCGACCGACATCGTGGGCATGGTCGTCCAGTTGTTCGTCTACTACGTGGTCGTCGTGTTCGCGCTCGACACCGCGGGCTTCGACACCACGGTGCTCCTCACCCTGCTCAACACGGTCGTGATAGCGTTCTTCGGGGCGCTCGGGGTCGCGCTCGCGCTCGCGGTCGGCATCGGCGTCGGCTGGGGCAGCAAGGACTACGTCGCCGAGAACATCGACGACTGGATGCGGCGCGCACGCGGCAGCGCCGCCGACCTCGCCGAGGAGGACTCGGGGACCGACGAGGGCTTCGACTCGCCGCCGAGCGACTGAGTCGCGGTCCCTGTATCGACGCACAACGACTTTTTACGGTCTCCCGACCTTCGCGTGACATGGCCTCCTCTCCCCTCGGCGACTACGACCGCTCGCGGATCCCGATGTGGATCGCGGCGGTCGTGCTGGTCTTCGCGCTCTCGTTCATCGTCTGGAAGTACATCGGCACGTTCATCCTCGGGCTGTTCGTCTACTACATCACCCGCCCGATCCATCGCCGGCTCTACATGGTCATCCGGAACCAGAGCCTCAGCGCAATAGTCTCCCTGCTCACGATCGCGGTCCCGGTGATCTTCCTGATCGGCTATACGGTCTACGTCGGGGCGATCCAGCTCGCGACGTTCGCCGAGAGCGCGGACCTCCAGCCCGTGCTCGACGCACTCCAGCCCTACGTCGGCGACCTGAGCACGACGAGCGCATCGAGCACCGACCCCGACGCGGTGCTGTCGTCGCTGACGAACGACCCCCAGCAGTTCCTGAGCGGCGGCGCGGTGGACACGGCGAACCAAGCGCTCGCCCCCGTCTTCGGCTACCTCGGTGCGTTCGGTAACGGGCTGATCCAGCTGTTCGTGGTGCTCGCGTTCGCCTTCTACCTCCTCCGCGACGACCACAAGCTCGCGGCGTGGTTCCGCAACGAGCTCGCGGGCGAGGGCTCGCCGGTCCACGCCTACCTGAAGGAGGTCGACCACAACCTGATGACGATCTACTTCGGGAACATCCTCAACGCCTTCGCCACGGCGATCCTCGCGGTGGCCTTCTACAACGGCCTCAACGTCTTCAGCCCCGCCGAGATCGCCGTCCCCGCCCCGACCCTGCTCGGCGTCCTCACCGGCGTCGGCAGCCTGATACCGGTCGTCGGGATGAAGATCGTCTACGTCCCGGTCGCGCTCCTGCTCGCGGTCGAGGCACTGCTCCAGAACCCCGCACTGATCTGGTTCCCCCTCGTGTTCGCGGCGGTCTCGCTGGTGATCGTGGACACCATCCCCGACCTGATCCTCCGGCCGTACGTCTCGGGTCGGGACCTCCACACCGGCGCGGTGATGATCGCCTACATCATCGGGCCGCTGCTGTTCGGGTGGTACGGTCTGTTCCTCGGGCCGCTGATCCTGGTGCTCGTGGTCCACTTCGCGCGGATCCTGCTGCCCGAACTCGTCCGCGGCGAGCCCGTCACCGCGAGCGCGACCGCGGGCAACCCGCTCGACCCGAACGACAACGTCTACTCGCCCGACCCCGCACCCGTCGACCCCGACGAAGCGGAGGTGGAGCGAGATTCGAGCGCGACCGACGACGGCGAATCCGCCGACGACCGCAACACCGCCTCGGGCGGGCCGTCCGACACCGACGACTGAGAGCGCAGCGTTATCCGAACGGAGGGCGAACGGTTCGGCGATGAAGGCCATCGAGGTGACGGAGTTCGGCGACAGCAACGTCATCGAGGCAACCGAGCGCGACGCGCCCGAACCGGGTCCGGGCGAGGTCCGGGTCGCGGTCGAGGCGGTCGGGGTGAACTTCGCGGACATCATGCAGCGCCGCGGCCACTACCACGGCGGGCCGAAACCGCCCTACGTCCCCGGGATGGAGGCCGCGGGCACTATCGACGCCGTCGGCGACGACGTCGAGCGCGAGGTCGGCGAGCGCGTCGTGGCGATGACCAACCAGGCCTACGCCGAGTCGGTCACCGCGGACGCCGCGGGGCTGTTCGACGTGCCCGAATCGATGGCGTTCGCCGAGGCGGCGGGCTTTCCGGTCCAGTTCCTGACGGCGCACAACACCCTCTTCGAGTGGGGCGGGCTGGAGGAGGGCGAGCGGGTGCTGGTCCACGCCGCCGCGGGCGGGGTCGGGACCGCCGCCGTCCAGCTCGCGAGCGAGGCCGGTGCGGAGGTCTTCGGCACCGCGAGCACCCAGGAGAAACGCGACCTCGCCGAACGCCTCGGCGCGGACCACCTGATCGACTACACGGAGACGGACTTCGCCGAGGCGGTCAACGAGGAGACCGACGGCGAGGGTGTGGACCTCGTGCTCGACGGCATCGGCGGCGAGACGAGTCAGCAGAGCCTCGACTGCCTCGCCCACGGCGGGCGGATGGTCGCCTACGGCGCGGCGAGCGGTCAACCGGGCCAGCTCGACACGAGCACGCTGTTGTTCAACAACTTCAGCATCTACGGCTACCACCTCGGCCAGGCGATGCAGCGCGACCCGGGCCGCGTGCTCGGCGCGGTCGACCACCTCACGGAGCTGCTCACCGGTGGGGACCTCGAAGTCGTAGTCGGCGAGACGTTCCCGCTCTCGGAGGCGGCGGCCGCCCACGAGTACATCGAGAACCGCGAGAGTTCGGGAAAAGTCGTCCTCGAACCCTAACCGACCGGCAACGCGCTGGTATCGATCCCCTCGCGCCGACCGTCGAGCACCGAGAACCGCTCGCCACGGCGCTGTTCGAGCCAGTAGAGCAACCGCTCGGCCCAGGCCAGTTTTCGACGTTTCGTCGCATCCACAGAATCGTCGTCGAGATCCCAGCCGGCGAATTGCAACTCACTCACCCCGCAATGGTCGGCGAGAAAGGCCGCGCGGTCGCCGTCGGTGAACCCACCGAAATTCCCCACCGCCTCCATCGGCGCGGCCTGGGTGGTCGCGAGCACGTTCCGGGTATCGAGGTCGGGGACCACGCGCTCGACCAAATCCCGATTGTCGCCGTGGGCGTGGACCGCGACCGCGGTTCCATCGTGGGAGAGCCGTTTCGCGGTTTCGGGGTTCTTGTCGAGGTCCGTCACCATGCAGTCGACCCCGACGCCGCAGTCGAGACAGCGGTCGGCGGCGGTCGAGGCGGCGAATATCCTGTGGAATTCGTCGAGTTCATCGAGATCCGATTCGAGCGAGGGGCCCGCACCGGCGACCACGACGGGTTCGCCGGCGACATCGAGACGAGCAGTGTCGAACGGTTGGGCGAACTCGGCGAGCCGGTCGCGAACCGCCTCGTCGGCGGCGCGCTGGAAGCCGAAGTCCGCGAGGACCGCCTCGTAGACGGGTTCCCATTCGGCGAAGTTCATCGCTGGGCGGTCGGGTCCGCGAGGTCGGAAGCGCCGAGCGCGTCGCCGATGAGGGCGGCGTCGCGGGTCTCGGCCACGTCGTGAGTCCGGATCACGTTCGCGCCGCGCTCGACCGCGAGGGCGGTCGCCGCGAGGCTCGCGGGGAGGCGCTCGTCGGTCTCCCGACCCACGACCTCGCCGAGGAAGTTCTTCCGATTTATCGAGACCAGCATGGGGCGAGCGAGGTCGCGGAACTCCCCCAGCCGATGGAAGATCTCGCGGTCGTCGTCGAGGGTCTTGGCCTCACTCCAGCCGCCGAAGGCGGGGTCGACGATCGTTTCGTCCGTGAGGTCACGGGCGAGCGCGTCGTGGATCTCGTCGACGGACGTGAGTGCCCCTGGTCTAGTGAGATCGGGCGGGCTTGCCATCTTCACCACTGCGGCATCGCGGGCCTCACAGGTCGGTGCCATCTCCGGGTCCGCGAAGCCACAGATGTCGTTCACCATGTCGAAGCCCGCATCGAGCGCGGCTGCGGCGACCTCGTGATACCGGGTCTCGATCGAGAACACCGCGTCGCGCGCGGTCCGGTCGAGGGTTTCGAGCGCGGTGTCGAGCCGGTCGAGCTCCTCGTCGGCCGAGAGCACCTCGAAGCGCTTGTTGGCGGATTCGAGCCCGATATCGACGATGTCCGCACCCTCCTCGACGAGGCCATCGACGTAGCTCGCGGCCTCGTCCGGGTCGGTGAACACGCTCGGGTCGTAGGTCGACTCGTCGCTGACGTTGAGCACGCCCATGACCCGCGGCGGATGGTCGTCGCCGATAGGGAGTCCGGCGGCCTCGACGGTCTGCATGGTCGATATCGGGGGTGGAGCCACAAAGACGGCCCGATTACGGACGGGGCTCGCGTCCGACGTTCGGCGCGAATCGGTCGTGGAGCACCGTCTCGCAGGTGTACGAGCAGACGTGATAGTTCGCGACCCCGTGGCTGACGGGGTCGGTCGATGCGGTGCCACGAAGCGGCGCGTCACAGACCTCACAGGTGTTCATCGGACACCGCGAGACTCGGACCCGGTCTCGATACCGTTTGCGTCCGGAGACCGGGGAGCGCTCGGGAGAACGACGTACCGCTCGTGAGCGCTCGGAGCGTTGGGGAACGAATCGGAAGCCGTCGGTGCGATAGCTATATTTCGAATCGGTTCGGGTTTACAGTAGATGAACTGGAGAGCAGAATGGAAACTCCGGGCCCGAATGGCGCTCGCGACCGTCGCACTGGGCGTCGTCGCGGCGGCCTTCGCGGGCGTGCTGTTCGGCGTGTTCTCGTATCTAGCTGCGTTCTTCGCGGCAAACGGCTACTTTCCACCGTCGCTGGCCGAGACGATGGGTGCGGCCGCAGCGGTGGTGTTCGTCGCGGGTATCGTCGCCGTCGAGTGGGTCTTCGGCGACACGCTCGTCCTCCGACACGTGAACGTTCGCGGGACGACCCCGGAGCGCTATCCCGACCTCCACCGGATAGTGAGCCGGACCGCCCAGCAGGCCGACCTCCCCGTTCCCACGGTTTCGGTGATAGAGACCGCCGCACCGCACGCGTTCACCGTCGGCTACACCCAGACCGGCGCGACGATGGTGGTCTCGACCGGACTGCTCGACGGCCTCACCGAGGACGAACTCGGAGCCGTCGTCGCCCACGAACTCGCCCACGTCAAGAACCGCGACGTCGCGGTGATGATGGCGCTGTCGCTCCCGACGGTGATCGCGAACGCCATTATGGAACGGGCGGAGCGCGCGATGAACAACGGAGAATCGTCGAACGGGTTCGGCCCCTTGGTCGGGGTGGTCGTGTTCGCGGTCGCGGGAGCGTTCTGGAGTCTCGGACGCGTTCTCCTCAGTCTCCTCTCGCGGTATCGCGAGGTCGCGGCCGACCGCGGGGCGGTCGCCATCACCGGCTCGCCGGCGACCCTCGCGAGCGCGCTCTCGACGCTCGACGAGACGTCGGTCAGCCTCCCGAGCGAGGACGTGCGATCGAGCGCGAGCGTGGCGGCCTTCTCTATCGTCCCCTTCGAGGCGGCGGAGACCGCCGACGGACCCGTGATGCTCGGGCCGGAGGGCGACCGGACGCCCTACCTCTACAACCGAACGGAACGATTCCGCGAGTTCGCGGCGCACGTGTTGCGCACCCACCCCGACACCGACGACCGGATCGAGCGACTTCGCGCACTCCAGCGGGCGATACGATGAAGCTCGCCGACTACCGCCACGAGGTCATCACGATCGTTCACCAACAGTCTAGATGGCTAGACGATCGGAATATATTCGGACATCACCAACGATGGTATATGTCCAAAGACGACGGCAACGACGAAGGCGGACTGACCCGGCGAAGTATACTTCGGAGGACGGGGGCGCTCGGCGTCGCCGGTGTGGTGGGCGTCGGCGGGTTCCAGTACTTCGCGGCCGAACCGGTCTTCGCGCTCGAAGAGCAGACCTTCACCGCCGACGACGTGAGCATCACCTCGGCGGACGGGTCGATAAACGACGTCTGGTTCCAGCCGAAACCCACCTACTCGTGGTCGGCGCTCGATTCGCCGCCGGAATCGATCGCGTTCACCCTCGAAGCCGAGGGCAACAACCTCAGCGGCTGGTACGAGACGATGGGAAGCGAGACCGAACAGCTCTCGGACGCCGGGGAGTCCGGCGAGGGCGAGTACACCTTCGAGGACAAACTCAGTCTGCTCGACAACTCGCGTTCTTGGACCAAATGGGAGTTCCAGGCGAACGAGGACGGCGAGACCGAGACCGTCGGCCCGATCGGCGTGAAGATCACGGCCGAACTCAGAACGGCCGACGGGGCGACACACACCGACACGAACCAAGCCGAGTTCAGCGTCGACGTCACCAACCAGCAGGTCGAGTTCGGTGGCCACGAGGGCGACAGCGGCAACGGCGGCGTCGGCGGGATCGCCGGCACCGGCGGGAACTGACCGGGCGGATTCGAACCACGCGAACGTCGCTCGCTGCTCACGGTTCGCTCCGCTCACATCTCCCACTCTCCCTTCGAACCGACGACCGGGTACGGACGGGGATACGCGTGGTTTTTCACCCCGAACGACCGATCCGGCGTATGGGGAAAGTCAGCATCGGGTTGCGGGGCTGGCGGTTCGACGAGACGGCGGTGTTCGACACCGACGGGGACCTGAAGCCGCTCGAAGCCATGGACCACGACACCAGACACCGCGTCGTCCGGCTTCGCCAGCTCGTCGGCTCGCCGTGTCACGCGTGCTGGCTGATCCACGGTGACGACCTCGACGCGTGCCACGAGGCCGCGTCGGTCTACGGCGAGCCCCTCCACGAGGTGGTGCTCTGTGAACACCACGAACCCGACTTCCTCTACTGGTTTCGCGAGCGGGGCGGGGCGAGCTACCGGGGCGAGGACGAACTCCAGGACGCCTTCCACGAGTGGTTCGCCGACGGGAACCGCGCGCCCGAGGAGTACGGCGGGATCGAACACGTCGACACCGACCCGTCGGGGGTGCCGGCGGCGGTCGGCGGGTCGGCGGCCGACGTCGAGCGCCAGGCTACTGCGGTCGACCTCGACGAGCTGGACTTCGAGTAATGGGGTCGCTATCGGTCGCGGTGGTCGGTGCGGAGACCCCCGGCAACGTCGGCACCATCGCGCGGGCGATGAAGAACTTCGGTTTCTCGGACCTGTTGCTCGTCGACCCGCCGGAACTCGACCCCGACGGCGAGGCCTACGGCTTCGCGGGACACGCCCGCGAGGACGTCCTCCCGAACCACGAGGTGCTCGGCTTCGACGACCTGGTTTCGGAGTATTACACCGTCGGTTTCACCGCCATCACCGGCGAGGACGACGGCCATCCGGTCCGGTACCCGTTCAAGAGCCCCGCCGAACTCCGCGACCATCTCGCCGGCCTCGATGCCGACGTCGCGCTCGTGTTCGGTCGCGAGGGCACGGGGCTGTCGAACGCCGAGTTCGCGAGGATCGACGAGGTGTGTTCGATCCCCGCGAACCCCGACTATCCCGTCCTGAACCTCGGCCAGGCCGCGACGGTCGCCCTCTACGAACTCCGGGAGCTGGGGCTCGCCGAGGTCCACCACCCCGACCGTCACATCCGGGCCGACGAAGCCGCGCTCGGCGGACTCTACGACCAGTTCGGGACGCTGCTGGAGACCATCGACCACCCGCCCGAGAAACGCGCGAAGACCGCCCGGCTGTTCCGCCGGCTGCTCGGACGCGCCCATCCGACGGGTCGGGAGGTCGCGACGCTTCGCGGCGTGCTCCGGGGTGCGATGTCGGCGATCGAACGAGCGCGGGACGAGGAATAACGAGAGGGGGCACGAGGCGTCGGGAGGAAGCGGACTACAGTTCGGGCGTGGGTCGCGAATCCGTCTCCTTGTCGGCACCGATGATCAGCGTGTTCTCGATGAGGTTGCCGTGGGCGCGTCGGAACCGTTCGGAGAGGGCCTGGTGGGAGATGTCGAGCTTCTCGGCGAGTGCCTCGACCGAGACGCCGCGGGGGACCTCGTAGTAGCCGTTCTCGAAGGCCGCGCTGAGGGCTTCGGACTGTTCTTCGGTGAGGCCGAACCGGCCGTGGCGCTCGCTGTCCATCTCGTAGATGGTCTTGACGTCGAGGCGGATGTCGTGCTCCTCGCAGAACTCGTAGGTCCGCGAGAGCGACTCCCGGTCGGGAAACAGGAGTCGGAGATGCCACTGTCCCTCCTCGCTGTGGGCGTTGAGGACGGTAGCCTGCTCTTCGAGGAGGGCGTGAACCACGAACTCGACGTGGTCGATCCACGCCATCCGGTAGAGCCACTCGTCCTCGAGGTCCGAGAGGAGTTCGACGTCCTCCACGCTCGGGTCGGCGTCGAGGGCGTCCTCGAGCGCCTCGCGCTCGGGGGCGCTCGCCCAGACGAACGGCAGCACCCGCTCGGTGTCGTGGGCGACCACCCGCTCGATATCGAAGGTGGCCTCGGGAACCGCTTCGAGCGTTTCGCCCAGAACGAACGTCGAGGCGGGAATCGAGATCTCGCTAATGGTACTCATTCGTCCGGAGATGGGATAGTAGCTCGTATAACCGTTTTGCTGGGCGGGAGGCACGGGCCGGGGAGCCGTTCTGTTGAAGTGTCTCAAGCCGATAGTGTCGTCAACCAATGAGCGAGGATTTCTACTCGGTGCTCGGCGTCTCGCGCGACGCGAGCGAGGACGAGGTCAAGCAGGCCTACCGCGAGAAGGCTTCCGAGTACCACCCCGACGTCTCCGACGACCCGAACGCCGACGAGAAGTTCAAACAGGCGAAGAAGGCCAAGGAGGTCCTGACGGACGACCAGAAACGCCAGGCCTACGACCAGATGGGCCACGACCGCTTCGAGCAGGCCGAGAAACGCGGCGGGTTCGACGGCGGGGCGGGCGGGCGGGGCGGCGCTGGCGGGATGGGTGGCATGGGTGGCGGGATGGGCGGCGGCGACCCGTTCGGCGGAATGGGGGGCAACATGGGCGGTGGTATGGGCGACATCTTCGAGCAGTTCTTCGGCGGCGGTGGCGGCCGCGGCGGCGGGCGGAACGGCCCACAGCAGGGTCGTGACCTCCGGACGAGCCTCACCATCGAACTCGAAGAGGCCGCCGAGGGCGTCCGAAAGCAGTTCACCGTCGCCCGACCCGAGACCTGCCCCGACTGTGACGGTTCGGGCCATCCCGAGAGCGCCGACGCCGAGACCTGTCCCGAGTGTGACGGCCGCGGCCAGACCACACAGGTCCAACAGACAGCGCTCGGGCGGGTCCAGCAGACCCAGACCTGTCGGCGCTGCGGCGGCGACGGCACCCTCTACTCCGAGTCGTGTGGCACCTGCGGCGGCGATGGGCGGGTCCGCAACGAGGCCACGCTCTCGGTGGACATCCCGGCGGGTATCGACGACGGCCAGACTCTCCGGATGGAGCGCGAGGGCGCACCCGGCGAGAACAACGGTCCCAAGGGCGACCTCCTGATCGAGGTCAGCGTCCGCCAGCACCCCGAGTTCGAGCGCGACGGCGACGACCTCGCCCACCGCGCCGCCATCTCCTTCCCCCAGGCCACCTTCGGCACCTCGATCGAGGTCCCCACCCTCTCGGGCACCGTCGAGATGGACGTCCCCGCCAGCACCCAGAGCGGCGAGACCTTCCGACTCGACGGCAAGGGGATGCCCCGCCTGCGCCGGCGCGGAAAGGGCGACCTCTTCGTGAAGGTCCAGGTCGTCACTCCGGACGAACTCAACGAAGAGCAGCGCGAGGCGCTCGAAGCCTTCGCCGAGGCCGGCGGCGAGGAGGTCGACGTGGAGGCGGGCTTCTTCAAGAAGATCAAGAACTCACTCTAGGACCCCACCTCAAGCCCCACCTTTTGCTGCGGTCGCTCGTTCGCCTTCGGCTCACTCGCTCCCTGGCAAAATGTGGATCAAAAGCCTCCTCCTTCCCACCGGAAGAGCTTCGCTCTTCCGTGCCCTCGCTCGCCTCCGGCTCGCGAGAACGNGGCAAAATGTGGATCAAAAGCCTCCTCCTTCCCACCGGAAGAGCTTCGCTCTTCCGTGCCCTCGCTCGCCTCCGGCTCGCGAGAACGATGGTCAGTCGTCGGCCCGCTCGCTCCCGCTGGTCGCTCGCGGTGCAATTACTGACTTCTCCGCCACCGCAACCGCCCCCGCCGAAGCCCTCGGCACGCTTCGCGTGCCTCGCCCTTCATCCACCAGGCCCGCACCGCAACCGCCACCGCGCCGCCGCGCGGCGGCCGCACCGCCGCACCCGCCGCACCACGACACCAACCGGGGAATTTAGGCGGTGGGCGGGCGAGGATTCGCCAATGGTACACTCAGACTGGGGCGACTGGCTCCCGAAGGCGATCGAGAACGCCGACCCCGAGGGTGTCGCGGCCTGGTATCTCGGCTGCAACGGCCTCGTGCTCACCGACGGCGACACGACGCTCTTCGTCGACCCCTATCTGGGTACTGGCGACCCACCGCGAACGGTGCGGATGGTCCCGATACCCTTCGACCCCGAGGACGTCGAATCCGCCGACGCGGTCTTCGCCACCCACGAACACTCGGACCACGTCGACGGGCCCTCCCAGGCCCCGATCCTCGCGGGCACCGGGGCGACCTACTACGCGCCCGACGACAGCCTCGCCGTGGCGCGCGAGAACGACTGGACCGACGAGTGGGACCTCGCGGACGACCAACTCGTCGAGGTCTCGGAGGGCGACACCAACGAGTTCGGCGAGTTCACCGTGACGGTCACCGACGCGAACGACCCCGACGCGACCCACCCCGTCGGCTACCTCATCGACCACCCCGCGGGCACCTTCTTCCACGGCGGCGACACCAAACCCGGCGACGAACTCGAACCGATCGGCGAGGAGTACGACATCGACTACGCGGTCTGTGCGTTCGGCGCGGTCGGGATGATCCTCGACAAGGAGACACGAGAACCGAAACGAACCCGGTGGTACGCCGACGAGAACCAGGCCATCGAGGTCGCGAACCAGCTCCAGGTCGACACCCTCGTCCCCACCCACTGGGACATGTGGAAGGGCCTCACCGCCGACCCCGCCGCCCTCCACCCCCACGCCCGAACCTACGACTACCCCGCACACCTCGAGATCGTCGAGATCGGCGACCGGATCGACTACTGACCTGGTATCGCCCGGCTCGACCCCGCTGAAAGCTTAAGGGCGTCGTACCCGATCGAACGACGATGAGCAACGCTGATACGACGCCACTGGACCGCGCGGCGGACGGGGTCTCGGTCAGGAAATCGTACGAACCCGACGAGTTCCCCGTGCAGGTCGTCTCGTTCGAGGTCGACTCGGAACGCGAGGACGCCGCGAGGTTCAGGCTGGTCGACCCAGTTCCCGACGCGGTGGCCGCCACGGACCTCGGTTTCAACCCCAACTACGGCGGCGACCACTGGTCGGCCGGGGACGGCACCGCCGTCTTCGAGCGCCGGATCGAACCCAACGAGACCTTCAGAACCGTCTACGGGGTCCGCGACACCGACATCGACCCGGCGGCGTTCATGACCGAACCGACCCTCACCGTCGACGGGATCGACGAGAACGGGTCGACGCCCGAGGACGGACCCACGGCGGGTACCGAAACCGGATCGAACGCCGGGACACCGGGCCGGGACACCAGCCAGGCCGCCCGCGACGTCATCTCGGGCGAGGGATCGGTCTCCGGCCTCGAAGACGACCGCGACGGCGTCGAGGCGGTCGACCTCTCGGGCGACGGCGACTCCGGGAGGGCGACCGAAACCACCGCCGCGGACCCGGCGGGTTCGGCGGGCGACGGAACGGGGGCGAGGCTTCCCGAGGGCGGTGTCGGCGCGGCGCTCGCGGCCGAACTCCGGGATGGGAACCTCGGCGAGTCCGACCGGAAGCTCCTCGCGAACGAACTCGGCGAGGACGACGCCGGGCACGAGGTTCGGGTCTCACACCTCCAGTCGCGGATCAGCGACCTCGAAGCCTACACCGACGCCCTAGAGGACTTCATCGACGAGAACGGCCCGGCGCGCCAGCTGATCGAGGACATGACCGGCCGGCTCGAAACCATCGAGGCCGACGTCGAGGCGCTCGACGAGCGCACCACCGAGAACGAGACCGCGATCGAACGTCTCGACGACCACACCGAATCGAACGCCGACGACATCGGCGCGCTCGATGAGGGCGTCGCCGACACCAACGCCGAGGTCGCCGAGGCCCAGGAGTCGGTCGCCGAACTCCGCGAGGACGTCGAGGCGATCGAGGACTGGCGCGAGCAGATCTCGAACGTGCTCGGCGGGGTCTCGACGGGTCGAGACGAGGACTGACCGAACCGCACCCCCTTCCAGGTAGCTGGAGTCGTCGTCCGTGCCCGTGCCACCGCCTACCGCGTGATCGATCGTCATATATACTCGTTAGTCACGACCCGAGACACGAAACCTTCTAAAGAATATTATCATGATAATTCATAATAGTTTTGTAGACCTCGGTCGTCGGTGGCGATGCGAACGGCGAACGCGCCCCAGTGCCCGCAGGTCCGTTCGCCCCGAACACACGACCCATGAAAACCCCAGCAGAACTCATCGGAGACACGGACGTCTTCACGAAAGATGTCGACAACCCCGCAGCCCGCGAGCTGCGCGAGATGCTGAACACCCAGGACTACGTCTTCGCGCCCGGGATGTACCACGCGCTCGACGCCCGGCTCGCGGAGATGGCCGGCCACGACGCCGCCTACATGAGCGGCTACTCCACGGTTCTGGGCCAGTTCGGTTTTCCCGATCTAGAGATGGTCACGATGACCGAGATGGTCGAGAACGCCAAACGAATGGTCGAGGCCACCCACCTCCCCGTGATCGCCGACTGTGATACGGGCTACGGTGGGATCCACAACGTCCAGCGCGCGGTCCGGGAGTACGAGAAGGTCGGCGTCGCCGCGATCCACATCGAGGACCAGGTCACCCCCAAGCGGTGTGGCCACATCGCGGGCAAGCAGATCATCCCGCGCGAGGACGCCCAGGCGCGCTTCGAGGCCGCCGTCGACGCCAAACAGTCCGAGGACACAGTCATTATCGCCCGGACGGACGCCTACGGCTCCGCGAACGGCGACTGGGAGGAACACCTCGAACGTGGGCGGATCTACGCCGACGCCGGCGTGGACATCGTCTGGCCCGAGATGCCCGACCCGAGCCGCGAGGACGCGGTGAACTACGCCGAGACGATCCACGAGACCCACCCCGACCTGAAGCTCGCGTTCAACTACTCGTCGAGCTTCGCGTGGTCAGAGGAGGACGATCCCCTCACCTTCCAGGAGCTCGGGGACCTGGGCTATAAGTACCAGTTCATCACGCTGTTCGCGCTCCACTCGGGTGCCCACGCCGCCTACGAGGACATGAAGAACCTGGCGGAGAACGCCGAACAGGGCCAGTTCGACCTGGAGGAGAAGTACATGGATCACGAGACCGAGTCCCACCACGAACTCTCGTTCGTGGACAAGTTCCAGGACATCGAGATGCGCTTCGACCCCGAGGCCCGCTCGCGGATCGAGGGCTCCGAGGGCTTCTCGGAGGACGAACGCGACCCGCTGACCGCGGAGGCCGACGGCGGCGACGACTGACCGGGCGCTCCCGTCGCCCGATCTTGCCGGTGTCCCGAACCCTAAAGTAGTCGATCGACCAAGAAGGTAGTCGAACCGCGCCGAGACAGCAGCTACACCACTCCCACCACCAAAACAATGACAGAACGAAGACACGACAGGAAGTTCGTCCGGACGTTCTTCACCTCGCCGACCGCGCTCGAAGGCGAGGACGACTCCGCGAAGATGATCCGGAGCGCGAGCGGGCTCCGGGGAATGCAGGCCCCCGACGTCTGGGTGCCCGACAACGAGGACGCCACCGCGCCCTCGATGCGCGACGAGGGCGTCGAGAACATCATCGAGGTCGTCTCGGAGAACGGGGCCGACTTCCCCGGCGAGATCCACCCCCGGGTGGTCTGGCACCGCGACAGCCCCGAGACGAGGTATCAGTGCCTCCAGCACCTCCTCGAACTCGCCGACCCCGCGAACGGCGCGATCGAACACCTCGACGGCTTCGTGATCCCCGAGGTCGGCGACATCGACGACTGGAAGAAGGCCGACGAGTTCCTCACCATCGTCGAGAACGAGTACGGCTTCGAGGAGGGAAGCATCGCGATGTCGGTGATCATCGAAGCGGGTGAATCCGAACTCGCGATGGGGAAGCTCCGCGACGAGATGGGCAAGGCCACCAACAACCTCGAACGGCTGTTCCTGTTCGTCGACGGCGAGGTCGACTACACCAAGGACATGCGCGCCATCACGCCCGCGGGCGACCTCCCGCCGTGGCCCGAACTCCGCCACAACACCTCCCGAGGGGCGAGCGCCAACGGCTGTATCGCGGTCGACGGCCCCTACGACGACATCCGCGACGTCGAGGGCTACCGCGAGCGCATGACCGAGAACCAGGCCAAGGGGATGCTCGGCATCTGGTCGCTCACCCCCGGTCAGGTGGTCGAGGCGAACACGTCCCCGCTCCCGCCCGAGGAGGGGAGCTGGCTGCTCGACGACGGGGGCGACCAGGTCGAGCTCACCGACGAGGGCGACACCCAAGTCTACGAGGGCGACCGCGTCTCGCTCGAAGAGAGCGGCGGGGAGTACGTCCTCCGTGTGGGCGGCGACGAACAACACCTCGACGAGGACGACCTCCGCGAGGAGCTCCTCGGGATGGCCCAGTACGTCCCGAGCATGGACGACATCGTGGACTCGATGGAGGAGTTCGAGGAAGCGCGGGACGCCGGCACCGGCGCGATCGCGATGGAGCGCGCCACCACACTGAGGATCGACGGCGTCGAGGTCGACCTGAGTACGGATAGAATGTGGGACGAGGCGACCTACCAGGCCGCGATGACGCCGGTCACGCTGTTCCAGGACGTCTACGAGCACCGCCCGGACCAGCACGACGACCTCGCGGAGATGTACGGCGAGGACGTCGTCGATCGCGCGATGGACGTCGGGGCGTAGACCCCCGCCTCCCCGCTTCGCCGACGGCGAAGCGGCTCCTCGGTCGTGCGGCGGATCCCCGGCACCCGCCGATAGACGTACAACGACCGACCGGATACGAGGGTCGAGAGGGGTACTTCCATGGATTCGAACGAGAAGCCCGACCTGCCGCCCGGCCTCGACGACCTCGCGGTCGGGGACGTGCTCCGCGACCGCCAGCACGATTCGTACTTCGAGGTCTCCAGCATCGACGACCACGGGGTGGGGCTGTACGACGGCGAGACCGACTTCTACGTGCCGCACGCGCTGTTCGCGACGAAGTACGGCGCGCGCCTCCACCCGATCGACGAAGCCGAGAGCCTCGACGCGCCGGACTGGGTGTGACCGGGGCGCGAAAGCGACAAGTCACGATGGGACCTCGGTCGTAAGATGGGACTTCGAGGGGGTCGGTGGTGAACCGATGGACGACGAGGAGGACATCTTCGAGAGCCTGACGGCCGAGCGGGTGCGCACCACGCGCCACCCGACCTACGACGTCACCGCTCACGGCGCGACCGGCGACGGAACGACCGACGACACCGCCGCGATCCAGACCGCGCTCGACGCCGCGGCGGAGGGGGGTGGCGGCGTCGTCTACCTCCCTGCCGGCACCTACTACACCACCTACAGCCTGCTCTACGGCTCCGACCTCGTGGTTTACGGTCCGGCGGCCACGGTCGCGTTCGAACCGAGCCACGAGGACGCCACGGCGCTGGTCTCGAAGAGCTTCGACGGCTCCGTCGAGACCTCGCGCGTCACGATCCAGGGGCTCACGGTCGAGTCGGTCGACCCGGCGAAGGGCAACGGGATCGGGATGGCGAAGGCCGCGGACATGGCGGTCAAGGCGTGTCAGACCCACGGTCTCCACTGGCATCTCGTCGATATCGCGGGCGCGACGGACGTGCTGGTCGCCGACTGCTACGCCGCGAACCTCGACACCGCCGCCTATCAGGCCGACAACCTCACCTCCGACGGCGGCCTCGTCGTGGAGTACGAGGACGGCACCACCGAGGGCGCGGTGGTCGACGACACCAACAACCGGAACGTGGACATCGCCGGCAACGTCGCCGAGGACTGCGGGCGCGGGGTCCACCTCCACCGCGACGGCGGCCACGACCTCACCGTTCGCGACAACAGGATCCGAGGCTGTACCGAGGTCGGGATCCTCGGCGACCCGGAGATGACGTGGCACGACGTCGTCGTCGCCGGCAACGTCGTCGAGGGGGACGGCGATTCGAGCGGGATCCGTCTCGACGGCGAGTACACGAACCTCTCGGTCGCGAACAACACCGTTCGCGACCACGACGAGTGGGGGATCGCGGTCCACCCCGGCGAGGACGAACCCGACTCGATCCCGCGGGGGGTCACGGTCCGGGACAACACGGTCGAACGGGTCGCGGGAACCGCGATCGCGCTCGACGGCGCGGCGGGCGAGGTCAGCGACAACTACGTCTACGACGTCGCCCGTGGAGGCGGAACGGACGGCGCGGACGAACGCGACGGTACCGGCTCCCCCGATTCGACCCACGCCGGGGTCACGGTCGAGGGCTGCGACGGCGTGAGCGTCAGGGGAAACGTCCTCCGGGACCTCGGCGGAACCGGCGTGGTCTGTCGCGCCGGCTCGACGGACGTCGTGATATCGGGCAACGACATCGCCGACGCGCCGTGGGGGATCGGCTGCTTCGCCGACGCCGGACCGCTCGAAGGGGTGGCGATCGACCGCAACACGGTCGTCGGCGGGCCGGAGGCTCGCGGCGGGGTGTGGGCCGAAGCCGGGGTTCGATATCGGATCGACGACAACGCGGCCACCGGTGTAGCGCTCGGTGTCGCGGTGGCGGACGCGACGGACCTTCATCTCACCGGCAACGACGTCGTCGGGGATCGGGACGAACCGGGAGCCATCGGCTATCGGGTTCGCGACTGTACGGACACGGTAGTGCGCGACAACGACGCGACGAGGGTCGACGAGTCGACGGTGGTCGACGGAGCCTCCGGAAACGTTCGAGCCGAGGTGCCCGATGCCGGACTCGTCGTCGGCGGGGACTGTGAGGGGGTTCGCGCGACGTTCGAGGGCGACCGACCGCCCGAGGACGGCGCGTTCGCGGTCGGGAGCCGGGTTCGCAACACCGCACCCGCCGCGGGCGGCCATCTCGGATGGGTCTGCGTCGCGGCCGGGTCGCCGGGTAGCTGGAAGCCGTACGGCCGTATCGGCGAGGAGTAAGTCATCCGGTTCGTGGCGGTGCTGTCCCTGAGCGCTGTACCACCGGCCCCGATCAGTCGCCGCCGGCGATCCGGTCGGCGACCGGCGGCGTGAGTTTGTACCGGTTCTGACGGGCGTCCTCGATACAGATCCCCTTCTCGACCGTTCCGGCACGTTGGAGCTGTTCGAGCGCGTTTCGCACCGTTCGTCCCGAGAGCCGCGACTGTTCGATGATCTCCTTTTGAGTGAGCGACCCCCGGTATTCGAGGACCTTCACGACGAGTTTCGCGCTCGGCGAGAGACCGTCCGTCCATCCCGATTCGGATCCACTCATCGCAAGACGTAGGGCTGGAGCGCGAATAAACGTATCGGAGATCCAATAACTTGAAAGCTGGATTATAAACTCGTCTGACTAGTTCCGGGGATCGGATCGGGTTTTGCGGCCGGGTTCGTAGGCGGGCCATGCCCGACTCCGGCAAGGTCGACGGGAGGTTCTTCGACCGGCGGATCTATCCCCATCTCGGCGCGGAGCGAGAGGAGGTCCGACTGGGACCACGACACGGCGTCGACTTCGGGGTCGTCGACGTCGGCGAGCGCTCGCTGGTGGTGGCCACGGACCCGATATCGATCGTCCCGGACCTCGGTTTCGAGCGCGCCGCCCGGTTCGCTTTCGACGTGGTCTGTGCCGACGTCGCGGTCTCGGGACTGTCGCCGGCATACCTCTCGATGAACTTCACCCTCCCACCCGGGATGACCGACGCGGAGTTCGCGGCGGTCTGGGAGGCCATCGACGAGGAAGCCCGTGACCTCGGGGCCAGTGTGGTCGCGGGCCACACCGCTCGTTACGCGGGCTGTTCGTACCCGTGGGTCGGCGGGGCTACCGTGATGGCGGTCGGCGACCCCGCGGACCTGGTTCGGCCCGACGGCGCACGGCCCGGCGACGACCTCCTGCTCACTACGGGACCGGGGGTCGAGGCCGTCGGGCTGTTGACGACGCTGTTCGGGGAGAAAATGGACCTCCCCGAGTCCGTTCTCGACGCCGCCCGCGACCGGTTCGACGAGGCGCGCGGCGTGCGCGACGCGCTCACCGCCGCGGCCGCCGGCCCGGTGACGGCGATGCACGACGTCACCGAAGGCGGCCTCGACGCCGCGCTCTGCGAGTTCGCCGGGAGCGCGGGTGTCCGACTCGACATCGAGCGCGAGGCCGTCCCGGTGCGCCCCGGCGTCGAACCCGTCTGTGCGTACCACGACCTCGACCCGTGGCGCGTGACGAGTTCCGGGAGCCTCCTGGTCGCGGTCGAGCCCGAGGGGACGGACCGGGTGCTCGACGCGCTCGCCGACCGCGGGACGACGGCCGCGGTCATCGGCCACGTCGACGAGGGTGAGGGAGCCGTCGTCGACGGGAACCGCCTCGACCACCCGCAGGTCGACCGCTCGTGGGACGTCTACGCCGACTACGCCGACGAAGCGAACTGACGGCACGCTCGGGTTCGCCAACGAATGCAGGCGACACTTCTATACTCCAGTGCTCCGACGGATGACTCAGCGCCCGTGCTGGGCGACCGTCACCACCTCGGACGGTGACGAGTCATCGCAGGAATTCAACTATGTCAGAACACAATCAAGAGTTGGGGATCGTCGGACTCGGGAAGATCGGCGGCAACCTCGCGAAACAGGCCGTCGAGAAGGACATTCGGGTGGTCGGCTTCGACACGGAGGACCGCTCGGACCTAGCGGACGAAGGCGTCGAGGTCCACGACGCCGGCGAGTACGACACGCTCGTCGAGGAACTCGACACGCCGCGGGTGGTCTACCTCTCGCTGCCCGCCGGCGACCTGATCGACAGCGAACTCGACAGCCTCCTCGAAGTGCTCGACGAGGGCGACGTCGTGATGGACGGCGGCAACTCCTTCTGGCGCGACTCGATGCGCCGCGAGGAGCGCGCCTGGGACGAGGGCGTCTACTACCTCGATACCGGGACCAGCGGCGGCCCGCCCCGCGCGAGCGAGGGGGCCTGCTTCATGGTCGGGGGTCGGGAGGAGGGCTTCGAGATCGCCGAACCCTACCTCGATACGCTCTCGGTGGATGGGGGACTCCTCCACGTCGGCCCGCCGGGCAGCGGCCACTTCGTGAAACTCGTCCACAACGGCATCGAGTTCGGGATGCTCCAGTCGATCGCCGAGGGGGTCGAGCTCCTCAAATCCGGCCAGTTCGACGTCGACATGGCCGACGTCTTCCACAACTGGTCGAACGGCGCGGTGATCGAGAGCTGGCTCGTCAAGCTGATGGAGCTGGGCCTGCGCAAAGAGGACCAGCAGTCGGACGCCCCCGACTTCGAGGACATCCCGAACTACATCGAGGACACCGGCGAGGTCAACTGGCTGGTGAGCGAGGCCTACAAGGGCGAGACGCCCATCCCGGTGATCTCCCAGTCGGTGACCGAACTCTTCAAATCGCGGGGCCAACAACGCCACGCCTATCGTGCGATCGCGCTGATGCGACACGGCTTCGGGACCCACCCGTTCGGCGAGGACGACGCCATCCGGCAGGAGCGGTTCTCGGGCCGGGTCGACAACGAGGCGCGCCACGACCTCCGCGACGCCGACGACATGGACCCGGTCGGCCCGCTGGCCGACGAAGACGCCTGATCCAACCATGGCAAAAGAATTCACCGACGACGACAACGACATCCAGGTGTGGGCCGAGAGCGAGGCCGACACCATCGAAACGGCACGCGAGGAACTCGACGCGGCGGGCGTCGAGATGAGCGACGAGGAGATCAGAGACCACATCGAGGTCATCCCCTCGCCGAACCGTATCAAATCCGGCGCGGACGGCGTCTTCGACGCCCGCCGCCGCCGCGGCGGCATCCGCACGGCCCAGGACCTGATCGAGGACGGCATGGACGTCGGCCTCGGGACCGGGAGCACGACCGCGTGGGCGGTCGCCGAGGTCGGTCGCATGATCCGCCACGGCGAACTCGAAGACGTTCGTGGGGTCGCGACCTCGCTCCAGAGCCACGAGCTCGCGAAGGAGGCCGGCATTCCCCTCGTGAACCTCGACGCCGTCACCGAACTCGACGTCACCATCGACGGCGCGGACCAGTACTCCGAGGACGAACCCACCGTCATCAAGGGCGGCGGCGGCGCACACGCCCGCGAGAAAGTGGTCGACGCGATGGCCGACCGACTGGTCATCGCCACCGACGAGGAGAAGGCCACCGACCCGCTCGACTTTCCGGTTCCCGTGGAAGTCATGCCCGACGCCCGCGAGGTCGTCTCGAAGGACATCCGCGAGGTCGGCGGCGAACCCGAACTCCGGATGGCGGTCAAGAAGGACGGCCCCGTCTTCACCGCGAACGGCAACCTCGTGCTCGACGTCGACTTCGGCGGCCTCGACGATACGGCGGGGACCGCGCGCGACCTCGAGAAGATCCCGGGTATCCTCGAACACGGCATCTTCCTCGACATGGTCGATACGGTCTACCTCGGCACCGAGGACGACGTCGACGTCCTCGAGTTCTAAGACGACCTCCCGACATTTCTTCGCGGCGACCGACTCGATAGCGCCAGGTCCGCCACTCGTCTACCGGATCGTCGAGACCCGCCGGAGGAACGTCCGGAGTTCGGCGGACGCGGCCTCGTACTCGTCGAGGAACACGTAGTGGCCGGCGTCGGGGACGTGAACGAGCCGCCCATCCCGGAGGCGGGTCGCGACGTCGAGGTCGGCTCGCCGCTCCTCGATGCCGAGGTCGCGTCGGAAGACGAGGGTTGGACAGGTGATGGACTCGAACGCCTCGGCCACCGGCGGGTGGTCCTCGGCGACCTTCACGGCGTTCGGGTGACACTCGTCGATCGATTCGGCGAGCCGTCGGACGTGATCCGTGTCGTGCGCGTCGTCGTACTCGGCGACCCGTTTTTCGACCGGACGCGCCTGCCGTTCGCGGAGGTGTTCACGGGCGCGTTCGCGTGTTTCGTCGGTGTTCACGTCCGGGAGGTCGCGGAATCGAGCGGGGTCTTCGAGCACCAGCCCGCGCGGCAGGTCGGGGTGGGTCGTGGCCGCCCACGCGACCGTCGCCGCGCCCATCGAGTGCCCGAGGAGGGTCGGGTTTTCGAGACCGAGTTCCTCGACGAGCGCGACGAGGTCCGAAACGCGAGTATCGATGTCGTAGCCCGTCTCGGGTGCGTCCGAGCGGCCGTGGCCGCGGGCGTCGTAGGCGATTACCTCGAAGTCGTCGGCGAGGTCCGAGCCGAGCGGGAGCCATCGCCGACCGTTGTCGTAGAGGCCGTGGGCCATGAGTATCGGTGGGCCGCTACCCGTCCGATAACACTGGAGGCCGACGCCGTTGGCCGAGACGGTCTCGGTCGTCCAGCGCTCGGGAAGGTTCACGGGAGCGGTTCGTCCGTCGGCGAGAAGGCGTTTTCCATCCGAGCGGTCAGGGCGTGAGCGGGTCCGCTATCGGTCGGGTTCGTCGGTATCCGGCCGTTCTCGCGGGACGACGGTCCCCCGGTTCGTGTCGTCGTGGTCGTGGATCCCGAAGGGGAGCGTCGCCCCCTCTTCGAGCACCCAGAGGTGATAGGAGTTGGTGTCGTCGACGAGGCGTTCGGCGGGCGGGTAGACTTCGAGCGCCGCCCGGTCCTCGCCGAAGAGCTCGTTCTTGAGTTCGAAGAGGTCGTACCAGTCGTGGGTCGGCGAGTCGTCGATCCGGTGGACCTCGATATGGGTGAATCGCCCCCACGAGGTCTCGTGGTCGCCGCGGTCGACGACGTGGTAGTCGCCGTGCGTCTCGACCCCCGGCGGGACCTTCATCCCCGTCATCGGGGAATCGTCGTTCGATCGACCCTCGTCTCGATTCATGGAGGCTTCGTGTTCGTCGACGGAATAGAGCGTTTCGGCGGGTCGGCCGATCGTACGGCGAAGCGTGGAACAGTGAGAGAAGGTCGGAGAACGTGCTCGTCGGATCAGACCTCGACGACGGGATTTTCGAGCATCCCGATGTTCTCGATGTCGATCGAGACGTGGTCGCCCTCTTCGAGCGTGAAGTCGTCGGGAACCAACGAGGTACCGGTCATGAGCACCGAGAGTTCGGGGACCGCGTTGTGGCGGGTGAGGTACGAGACGAGCTCCTCGGGGGTGCGCACCATCTGGTCGGTCGAGGTGGCCCCGTCGAACATCGTCTCGCCGTCGCGCTCGATCGTCATCGAGAACTCGAGGTCGTTGGGGTCGCCGACCGTCTCGGGCGAGGCGATGCACGGGCCGATCGCGGCACACCGGTCGTAGATCTTGGCCTGCGGGAGGTAGAGCGGGTTCTCGCCCTCGATCGACCGGCTCGACATGTCGTTCCCGATGGTGTAGCCCACGATCTCGCCGCCGAAGACCACGACCGCGAGTTCGGGTTCGGGGACGTCCCAGTCCGAGTCGTTTCTGATCCCGACGGCCTCGCCGGGACCCATCGTGCGCTCGGGGGTGGCCTTGAAGAAGATCTCGGGGCGCTCGTTCTCGAAGGCACCCTGGTACATCTCGCCGCGACCGCTCTCCTCCTCGCGCGCGTCGCTGCTGATCTGGTAGGTCACGCCCGCCGCCCAGACCTCGTCGGGCATCGCGGGGATCGCCGCGCCGTCGGTCACTGCGTCGGCGTCGAGCAGCGGCGCGTCGTCGATGACCCCTTCGGCCACCTCGTCGACGGTGGTTCCCTCGACCTCGGCGACGGTGGCGAGGTCGACGAACGAGGTGAGGCCGTCGCGGGCTGCCGTCAGGTCGTAGGCCTTCTCGTCGTTGCGGACGACGAACTTGGTCTCGCCGTCGACCGCGGTTCGGTAGTATCGCATGGCCACGGTACGGCCCCCCTGCACAAAAGTCACCCCGGTTGACCTCGCGAGTCGTTCACGATCGATCGATTCGCTTGCCAACACAACCGAAAAGAAAAGGGGTGGTCGGCTCCGAAGGGGAGGTGATGACACAGACTTTCGAGAACTACGTCGACGGCGAGTGGCGCGCCAGCGAGACCGGCGAGACCTTCGAGGTCGTCAACCCCTCGGACACCACCGAGGTCGTCGCCGAGTGCCAGCAGTCGAGCGAGGCCGACGCCAACGGGGCCATCGAGGCCGCCGCGGCCGCGCGAGACGCCTGGAAGAACACCCCCGGTCCCGACCGCGGGGCGTTCCTGCGGACGACCGCGAAGAAGATGGACGAGCGCCGCGACGAGCTCGCCGAGACGCTCTCACGCGAGGAGGGCAAGACCCTCTCCGAGGCCACCGGCGAGACCGGCCGTGCGGTGGACATCTTCTACTACTACGCCGAGCGCGCGATGGACTACGCCGGCGAGAGCTACAACCCGAGCGCCCAGGGCCAGAACCTCTACACGGTACGCGAGCCGATGGGCGTCGCCGGCCTGATCACGCCGTGGAACTACCCCATCGCGATCCCGGCCTGGAAGATGGCCCCCGCGCTCGCGACCGGCAACACCGTCGTCTGCAAGCTCTCGAAAGAAGCTCCGACGGTCTACCTCAAGGTCATGGAGTGCATGGCCGAGGCCGCCGAGGAACACGACGTCCCCGACGGCGTCGTCAACGTCCTGACCGGGAGCGGCGAGGAGGTCGGCCAGCCCATCGTCACCCACGACGAGGTCGACGCCGTCTCGTTCACCGGGAGCCGCCAGGTCGGCGACATGATCTACGAGCAGGCCACGGACGCCCACAAGCGCATTCAGACCGAGCTGGGTTCGAAGAATCCCACCGTGGTCACCGAGAACGCCGACGTCGAGCAGGCCGCCGACATCGTCTCCGGTGGGGCCTTCGGCGTCACCGGCCAGGCGTGTACCGCGACCGAGCGGGTCATCGTCCACGAGTCGGTCGAGGAGGAGTTCGTCGACGCGCTCGTCGAGCGCGCCGAGAACACCGAGATCGGCCACGGCGTCGAGGACCCCGGCATGGGTCCGAAGGCCAGCGAGAGCGAACTCGAGAACACCCTCGACTACTTCCAGACCGCCGAGGACGAGGGCGCGACGATCGAGTACGGCGGCGACGAACCCGATGGCGAGGAGTACGAGGACGGCTACTTCGTCCAGCCCACGGTCGTCTCCGGGCTCGACAGTGACGCGACCGTGATGCAGGAGGAGGTCTTCGGGCCGTTCGCCGGCGTAATGACCTACTCCGAGATCGACGAGGCCATCGAACTCGCCAACGACGTCGAGTACGGCCTCGCCGCCAGTATCGTCACCGACGACCACTCCCAGGCCAACCGCTTCGTCGACGAGATCGACTTCGGTATCGTGAAGGTCAACGAGGCGACGACCGGCCTCGAACTCCACGTCCCGTTCGGCGGGATGAACGCCTCCTCCAGCGAGACCTACCGCGAGCAGGGCGAGGAGGGGATGGACTACTTCACCATCATCAAGACGGTCTACGACTCGTACTAGATAGCGCGTTCTCTCGCCGTTTTCCGGCGCTTCGTGCGCCGCTTTTTCTCACGGTCAGTAGCAGAGGCCCCGTCCCATCGAATCCCATCGCTCGCGCGGCGGGCGGCCCGCCGCGGTCGCGGTGCGGGAGCGGCGGTGGCGGCGGTGGTGGCGGTGCGGTCCTGGCGGGTGAAGGGCGAGACCGCGAGCGGAGCGAGCGGTCGAGGGCTTCGGCGGAGGCGGTGTTGGGTGGTTGTGGAGCGGTTGCGGAAGGTGAGTAGTTGTACCGCGAGCGAACGGAGGGAGCGAGCGGGCCGAGGAACCCCCGAGCGGAGCGAGTGGGGTGACGACGGCTTTTGATCCACATTTTGCCAGCGGAGCGAGCGCTAGCGAGCGAAGCGCAGCAAAAGGTGGGGGGTTAGATAGCGGTCCAGCCGCCGTCGACGAAGAGGAGCTGGCCGGTGATGTAGGAGGCGTCCTCGCTCGCGAGGAAGAGCACCGCGCCCGCGTTGTCGTCGGGGTGGCCCTCGCGGCCGAGCGGGACGGGTTTGATGAATCCCTCACCGCCCTCGCTCGCGGCCTCCTGGGCCTCCTGGGACCAGCCCTCGGTGAACTCGGTGGCGATCTGGCCCGGGCCGATGGCGTTCACACGGATGTCGTGCTCGGCGAGTTCGAGCGCCGCGCCCCGCGTGACCATCTTGATCGCGCCCTTGGTCGAGTCGTACTGGACCTGACCGAACTGAGCGACTTCCGAGGATATCGAGGCGGTGTTGACGATGCTCCCCGGCTCGTCGCGGTCGATCATGTCCCGGGCGGCGGCCTGGGTGCCGAAGAACGCTCCCCGAACGTTGGTGTGATGGAGCAGGTCGAAGTCCTCCTGCTCGACGTCGAGGAAGGGTTCCGAGTGCTGGACGCCGGCGTTGTTCACCATCACGTCGACGCCGCCGTAGTCGCGGGCGGCCTCGACCACGGACTCGATCGCCGCGGGGTCCGAGACGTCGGTCTCGACGTACTCGCTGGTGCCGCCGGATTCGGCGATGAGCTCGTGGGTCGGGACGTCCTCGCCCTCGATCTTCGGGTCCTCGCGGACGTCGGCGGTGAGCACCGTGGCCCCGGCCGCGCCGAATTCGAGCGCGATGGCCCGGCCGATCCCCGCACTGCCGCCGGTGACGATAACGGTCTCGTCGCTGAAATCGAAGTTCGCGGTTCCCATGTCACCCCCTGCGACCGTCGCCGGCTTAAGTCCGATGCTGGCTTTCCCTGAGGTCGCGAAAGCCCACGACGCCCGGGCGGTCGATATCGAGCCGGTCGCCGATGCTGATGGTCTCGACCACGCGCGGGAAGGCGTAGGAGGCCGCGTACTCGGCGATGGCCTTCGGGTCCGCACCCACGTTCTTCCACATATCCCAGTGGACCGGCGCGAGGCGGTCGAGTTCGAGGTCGTTCGCCGCCTCGACGACCTGGTCGCCGTCGTTGTACCAGTCGGTCGGGTAGGTCGCGGTCGGGTCGTCCTCGTCGTGGTAGATGTTCCCGACGGTACCGTAGGCGAGCACCCCGAGGTCGATGTCGAACTCGTCGGCGATGTCCGAGAAGGCCTCGGCGGGCCGGGAGTCGCCCGCCGCGAAGAAGGTGCCCGAGTCGTGTTCGACGACGTAGCTCACGGGGTCGATGGCATCCGGGTCGTTCGACCCGCGAACGTGGATCGAGAGGTCGCCGACCTCGACGTCCTGACCGACGTCGACGACGTGCTTCCGGTCGTCCGGGACGCGCATCTCGCCGTCGTAGTCGGCCTGGTCGTAGGAGGCCTCGGGGGCGTAGACGTCCGCACCGAGGTCCTCGACGAGCGGGCCGTAGGACGGCGGGTGCATGTGGTCGATGTGTTCGTGGGTCACGAAGACGGCGTCACACTGCGTGGCGTCGGCAGGATCCATCGGCACGGGGATCATCCGGATGGTGCGCGGCGGGGTTCCGTCGCCGAAGTACGGGTCGAGGTAGACCGTGGTCTCGGGTGTGCGGAGGACGTAGCCGTTACAGCCGAGATACCATATCGAGAGCCCGTCGGGTTCGACGGCCTCGACCTCGTCGCGAACGAACCAGTCGCCCCAGGTGGAGTGGACCATACCGCGAAACGTTCGTACGCCCGCCTACTAAAATTCGCCGGGCGGGTGGATTCGATTACTCGTAGGTTCGGCCGCCTTCTTTCTGCTCGTCGATGAACTCCCAGTCGTACTCGACGCCGAGGCCGGGGCCGTCGGGGACGGGGACCGTTCCGTCCTCGTCGACGGTGTCGAGCTGGTCCTCGTAGCCGCCCTCGTAGATCGGGGGCTGGGTGTTGTCGCATTCGGGGTTGACGAGCGCCATCTCGTAGTAGTTCGAGTTCCGGATGGCCGCCATGCACTGGCGCTGGGCGGGCCCCGGCGAGTGGATCTCGACGTCGAGCCCGTGGCCCTCGGCCATGTGGGCGATCTTCATCGCGCCGGTGATACCCGCGTCGTACTCGGGGTCGGCGCGAACGAAGTCGGTGGCCTCGGCGTCGACGAAGTCGGTGTGGACTTCGAGCCCGCGGATGTGCTCGGTCTGGAGCAGCGGGGTATCGAGGTTCTGGCGGAGCTTCCGGTGGCCGTGCTGGGAGATGCCGCCGTCGCGATAGGGGTCTTCGAGCCAGAAGAACTCCTGTTCGTCACACGCACGGCCGACCTTCATGGTGTCACCGAAGGTCTCGAGCTCGCAGGCCGGGTCGATCATCAGGTCCATGTCGTCGCCGACGCGCTCGCCGACCGCGGTCACGGTCTCGACCTCGCGGTCGACGTCGCGGCGCTCGTCGCTGCCGCCCCAGCCGTGGATCTTGAACCCGCCGTAGCCCATCTCGCGACACTCTTCCGCGAAGTCGGCGTAGGCCTCGGGGGAGTCGAGCCCGCCGTTGTCGTCGGCGTGGTAGGTCGAGGCGTAGGTCGGGAGCCGGTCCCGATACCGGCCGAGGAGTTCGGAGATCGAGGCGTCGTAGTACTTCCCGGCCAGGTCCCAGAGCGCGACGTCGACGGGCCCCATCCCCATCCGGTCGTACTTGCGGAGGCCGCGCTTCATCTCGGACCAGTGGCGCTCGCGGTTGAGCGCGTTCTTCCCGATGAGGTAGTCGGCGACCTCGTGGAACTCCGCGAATGCGGGCGAGTTGCCGCCGATGAACTCGCCGGTGACGTCGTCGTCGGTGTGGATGCGGATCGAGAACAGCCGTCGGTTCGTGGTCTCGCCCGGGTCGTAGACGAGGTTGAAGCCGGTGTCCGACCCCACGTCTTCGAGCGGATAGCTGAACTCGGTGGTCTCGATTCGGGTGATCTCCGGTGCCATGGTCGCCGGCTACGAAAGCCGGGGGTAAAAAGCCGGGCAGTTCGAGCCGTCGGCGAACGTGCTACCGTAACGCACGGAGGCGCGAGCCGTGGTCACTCGAAACGCTCATTCGGGCCGCCGGACCCTCTCAAGAGGTATGACCGAGATCGTCGACTACGAACTCTACGACGTGCCGCCGCGGTGGCTGTTCCTCGAACTGGAGACGAGCGACGGCCTCGTCGGCTGGGGCGAGCCGGTCGTGGAAGGCCGGTCGAAGACCGTCGCGGCCGCCGTCGAGGAGTTGCTCGATAACTACTTACTTGGACGGGACCCGAACCGGATCGAGGACCACTGGCAGGCGATGTACCGCGGCGGGTTCTATCGCGGCGGCCCAATCTTGATGAGCGCCATCGCGGGCATCGACCAGGCGCTCTGGGACATCAAGGGCAAGCGCTTCGGCGCGCCGGTCCACGAACTCCTCGGCGGGCGGGCGCGGGACCGCATTCGAGTCTACCAGTGGATCGGTGGCGACCGACCGGCGGACGTAGGCGAGGCCGCCGCCGAGCAGGTCGAGGCGGGCTTTTCGGCGCTCAAGATGAACGCCACCCCCGAGATACGGCGCGTCGACTCGCCCGCGGCGGTCGAGGCGGCCGTCGAGCGCCTCCGGAGCGTCCGCGAGGCTGTCGGCCCCGAAGTGGAGATCGGGGTGGACTTCCACGGGCGGGTCACCAAACCGATGGCCAAACGGCTCGTGGCGGCGCTCGAACCCCACGAGCCGATGTTCGTCGAGGAGCCGGTCCTCCCCCAGCACAACGACGCGCTCGCCGAGATCGCGAGCCACACCACGACCCCGATCGCGACCGGCGAGCGGATGTTCAGCCGCTGGGACTACAAGGAAGTCTTCGAGGACGGTACCGTGGACGTCATCCAACCCGACCTCTCGCACGCCGGCGGGATCACCGAGGTCAAGAAGATCGCCGCGATGGCCGAAGCCTACGACGTCGCGCTCGCGCCCCACTGCCCGCTCGGGCCGGTCGCGCTCGCCTCCTGCATCCAGGTCGACGCCTGCTCGCCGAACGCGCTGATCCAAGAACAGAGCCTGAACATCCACTACAACGAGACCAGCGACGTCCTCGATTACCTCGCCGACCCCAGCGTTTTCGAGTACGAGGACGGCTTCGTCGACGTGCTCGACGAACCGGGCCTCGGGATCGACCTCGACGAGGAGTACATCGAGGCCCAGTCCGAGGAGCCCGTAGACTGGCACAACCCGATCTGGCGACACGACGACGGCAGCGTCGCCGAGTGGTGAGTCGGGACGGCTGAAATTCCCCTCCTCCTCAGCGCGCGATGGCGAGCGCGACCTTCTCGATCGGATGTCGTGGTGCCGATTCGCCGGGCCGGTCGCCGAGTTGGGTGCGACACGACGTGCCCGGCGCGACGACGCCCTCGGCGTCGCTCTTCTCCACTTGCCGGAAGAGGATGTTGCCGATGGCCTGGGAGAGCTGGTAGTGTTCGGCCTCGTAGCCGAACGAACCCGCCATCCCACAGCAGCCCGTATCGAGGGGTTCGACCGCGTAGCCCGCCCGCCGCATCACGCCCACCGCGTGGTGGTCCTTGTTCGTCGCCTTCTGGTTGCAGTGACCGTGGTAGGAGACCGGCTCCTTCGGCTCGTCGAACTCGATCGCCTCGTCGAGGCGCATCACGTCGACGTATTCGAGGACGCCGTAGGCCGCGCTCGCGACCCGGTGGGTGGCCTCGTCGTCGGGGCGCAGGCTCAGGTACTCGTCCTGGAACATCACGGCGTCCGAGGGTTCGGTGAACACCACCGACCAGTCGTCACGAACGTAGGGGTCGAGGGCGTCGACGTTGGTCTCGGCCCGCTCGCGGGCGAGGTCGAGCATCCCCTTCGAGTAGGCCGGCCGGCCGCTCGAAACCACGCCGTCGGGGATCTCGACGTGGACCCCGGCGGCTTCGAGGGTCAAGACCGCGGCCTTGCCGGGTTTGGTGTTGCTGTAGTTGGTGTAGGTGTCGGGAAAGAGCAGGACTTCGTCCTCGGCTTCGGCGAGCGGGACCTTCGACCCACCCCGAGAATCGAACCAGTCCTCCAAGCTCTCCCGTTCGAAGTGGGGGAGTTCGCGCTCTTTGGCGATCCCCAGCGTTCGCTCCATCGCGGTACGCGCGCCGGGGAGCTTCGGCCCCCAGTTCGAGAGCGGCGCGAGCGCGCTCCCGAGCGCCGACAATGAATCGATGTTGGCGAACACGCGCTCGCGCAGGCCGACTCCCTCCCGCTCGTGGTAGTCGTGTTTGACCTCGGCCTTGAGCTTCGCCATGTCCACACCGGTCGGGCAGTCGCTCATACAGCCCTTACAGCCGACACAGAGGTCGAGCACCTCCTCCTGGAAACGTTCGGAGTACATCTCTTCTTCCGAAAGCTCGCCCGAGATAGCCGCCCGGAGCATGTTCGCCCGGCCCCGGGTGGCCTGGATCTCCTCCTTCGAGGCGCGGTAGGTCGGACACATCGTGTCGGAGTCGGTCTGCCGGCAGGTCCCACAGCCGTTACAGAGTTCGACGACGTGCGAGAAGCCGTCCTCGCCGAAGTCCATCTCCGTCCGGGGTTCGAGCGACGAGTAGTCGGCCCCGTACCTGAGATTCTCGCGCATGTCCGCCTCGTCGTCCCAGTAGACTACTTTTCCAGGATTCATCCGCCGGTCGGGGTCGGCGGCGAGTTTCAGCTCCTGAAACGCGCCCCACAGCTGTTCGCCGTACATCTTAGGGTTGAACTCGGTGCGCGCGAGGCCGTCGCCGTGCTCGCCCGAGAACGCGCCGTTGTGTTTCAGCACCAAGGAAGTGACGTCCTCCGAGATCGAGTGCATCGTCTCGATGCCCTCGCTCCCCTTCAGGTTCAGGATCGGCCGGATGTGGAGCGTGCCCGACCCGGCGTGGGCGAAGTACGCAGCCGAGGTACCGTGGTCTTCCAGCACGTCCTCGAACTCCTGGACGTAGACCGCGAGCTCCTCGGGCGGAACGGTCGCGTCCTCGATGAACGGGTAGGGCTTCGGGTCGCCTTCGAGGCTCATCAGGAGGGGGATGGCGGCCTTCCTGAGCTTCCAGATGTCGGCCTGTTCGTCCGGGAGATAGGCTTCGAGAACGTCGAACGCCGCGCCGTTCTCGACGAAGAACTCGTTGGTCCCCTCGATGGCGGCCTCGAACTCGTCACAGAGTTCGGAGTCGAACTCCAGCATCAGCGCGGCCGCGGTCCCCTCGGGGATCGGTTCGGCGTACTCCGCGAACTCCGTGGACTCGCTGGCGAGCCGGAACACCTCGTCGTCCATCAGTTCGACGGCGCTGACGTCGAAATCGAGCGCCTCGGGCACCGCCTCCATCGCGTCCACGAGGTCGGAAAAGCAATAGAGCGCGAGTGCGGTGGTGTCGGGTTTGCTCACGAGGTCGAGGGTAGCCTCGACGACGACCCCCAACGTGCCCTCCGCGCCGACGAACAGCTTCGAGAGGTTGATGACCTCCTCGCCGGCGTCGTTCTCGTAGATCACCTTCTGGAGGTTGTAGCCCGAGACGGAGCGTTTGAGGGTCGGGTACTGCTCCGCTATCTCCTCGGCGTTCTCCTCGACCAGTTTTCTGACTTCGCGATAGAGTTCGGCCTCGCGGTCGTCCCCGCCGGCCACGGACTCCCACTCGGGGCCGTCGAGCACGATCTCGCGGGTGTGGATCAGCGAGCCGTCGGCGAGCACCACCCGGAGCTCCTCGGTGTAGGCGTCGGTGATCCCGTAGCGCACCGAGTGGGCTCCTGTACTGTTGTTGCCGATACCGCCCCCGATCGTCGCGCGGTTCGAGGAGGCGGGGTCGGGCGCGAACTTCAGGTCCCACTCCGCGAGGTGGTCGTCGAGGTGGTCCTGGACGACCCCCGGTTCGACGGTCGCGGTTTGCTCGTCGGGGTCGGTGTCCAGGATCGAATCCATGTGGCGGGTCATATCGAGCACGACACAGCCCGGGCCGACGGCCTGGCCCGCGAGCGACGACCCCGCGCCGCGCGGGATCACGGGGGTGTCGTGGTCGGCGGCGGCCCGCACCGCCGCCCGGACGTCCTCGATGTCGCGCGGGCAGACCACGCCCGCGGGTCGGGCCTGGTAGATGCTGCCGTCGGTCGCGTAGAGCACCTGCGCGTACTCGTCGAAGTCGACCTCGCCGCGGACGGTCTCGCGGAGGTCGTCGGCGAGGGCGCGGTACTCGGCGACGTCGGTGTGGTCGTGGCCGAGCGCCTCGACCGAGGTCTCGAACTCCGGAGGGTCGTAGTATTCGTCTTCGACGGCCATGGCCACGCTCCGTGGTTGAAGCGGTTAAGTTCTATGACGATAGATAACAACATTCCTAACATTGATTATATTTCGGGAACTCGCGGAGGCAGTACCCTCATCGAAGGCACTTATCATATAGAATATGTTCTTTTCCGGGTCTCGGCTGTATCGCGGGCTCGGAGCCCGGCTATCGCCGGGGTTCCCTACTCGGCGAGCGCGTCGGCGAGGCTCTCGACCGGGTGTGGGGGTTCCTCGGCCTCGTGCTCGCCGAGCTGGCTTCTACAGGAGGCTCCCGGTGCGACCACCCGCTCGGCGTCGCTCTCTTCGACCTGGTCGTAGAGCACGTCCGCGATCGCCCGGCTCATCGAGAGGTGTTCGGCCTCGTAGCCGAACGAACCCGCCATCCCACAGCAGCCCGAATCCAGTGCGTCCACGGTGTAGCCCGCGCGTCGGAGCACGCTGACCGCGTGGTGGTCCTTCTTGGTGGCCTTCTGGTGGCAGTGGCCGTGGTAGACCAGCGATTCCGTGGGCTCGTCGAAGTCGACCGCCTCGTCGAGCCGGAACCGGTCGAGGTATTCGAGGACGCCGTACGAGTTCCCGGCCACGAGTTCCACGTCACGGCTTCCGCCGTCGGACTCGCTTCGCTCACGGCTTCGTCGTTCGCTGTTTCGAGGCACTCCCTCCGGTCGCGCCTCGCTTCGCTCGACCGACGAGGCTCGCGAACCGTCGATTCGCTCACCTCCGTCCGCGACCGCCTGGTCGCCGCCCTCGCCCGCCGGCACGGTCCCCGAGGGGACGCTTCGATCGGCGGCCGGGAGCAGGTCGGGGTAGTCGTATTGGAACATCACGGCGTCGGAGGGTTCGACGACGACCACGTCCCAGTCCCGCCGGACCAAGGGCGCGAGCGCCGACACGTTCTGCTCGGCGGCTGCGCGGGCCTGGCCGATGAAGCCCTTCGAGAAGGCGGGGCGGCCGCTGTCCGTGACCCCCAAGGGCAGTCGAACGTGGACCCCGGCGGCTTCGAGAACTCGTACCGCTGCCTTCCCGGCCTCGGGGTGGTTGTAGTTGGTGTAGGTGTCGGGGAACAACAGGACTCGGCGCTCGGCCTCGCTCGCCGGGACCTGCGCGCCGCCCCGTCGCTCGAACCACTCCTCGAAACTCTCGTGATGGAAGGTCGGGAGCGTGCGGTCTCTCGCGATCCCGACCGTCTTTTCGAGCAGGGTGCGCGCGCCGGGGAGGTCGGTGCCCCGGTTCGAGAGCGGCGCGAGGGCGCTGCCGAGCGCCGACAGCGCGTCGATGTTGGCGAAGAGGCGGTCCCTGAGGCTCGCGCCGTGGCGCTCGTGGTAGGCGTTCGTGACCTCGGCTTTCAGCTTCGCCATGTCGACCTCGCTCGGGCAGTCGTTCGCACAGCCCTTACAGCCGATACACAGATCCATCACCTCGTGCATGAACTCGACGTCGACGGCCTCGTCGTCGAGGTCGCCGCTCATCGCCTGCCGGAGCAGGTTCGCCCGACCGCGCGTCGAGGTGACCTCCTCCTCGGAGGCCCGATAGGTCGGACACATCACTCCGCCCGTCGTCGACTGGTGGCCCCGACAGCCACCACAGCCGTGACAGAGTTCGGCCATCCCCTGGAAGCCGTTCTCGTTCTCCCAGCGGAGTTCGGTCTCGAAGCCCGCCTCGAACTCGTAGTCGGGGTCGAACCGGAGGTTCTCGGTGAGGTCGGGGAGTTCACGTTGCCCATCCGCGTCGTCCGACTCCGCCGCGGGCGGCAGCCCACAGACCTGGCCGGGGTTCAACAGCCAGTCGGGGTCGAACGCGGTCTTGAGGTCGCGGAAGACGCCCCAGAGGTGTTCGCCGTACAGCTTCTCGTTCCACTGGGTCCGCGCGCGGCCGTCGCCGTGTTCACCCGAGACCGACCCGCCGTGTTCGACCACGAGGTCGGTCGCGCCCTCGGCGATGGCCTCCATCCGGTCGAGCCCCTCGACGGTCTTGGTGTCGATGAGCGGCCGGATGTGGAGCACGCCGGGCCCCGCGTGAGCGTAGAAGCTCGCGAAGGTGTCCTGCTCGTCGAGAATCTCCTGAAACCCCGAGACGTACTCGGGGAGGTGTTCGGCGGGCACCGCGCAGTCCTCGATGAACGAGATGTGTTTCGCGTCGGTGGTCCGCGAGAGGAGGATCGGGAGGCCGGATTTCCGCATCTTCCAGAACTGGGTACGCGTCCCGGCGTCGTGGGCCTCCATCGCCGCGTTCGCGTACCGCTTCTTTTCCGTGGTTTCGGCCGCCCCGTCGCTCGGCTCGATTTCGGATTCGCCACCCACCCGGTCGGCGATGAGGTCCGCGGTCTTCCGTCGGCCGTCGTCGTCGGAATCGGCGTAGAACTCGACGAGGAGAACCGAATCGGTTCCCTCGGGGAGCATCCCCACCACGTCCGCGAACTCGCTGGTGTCGCGCGCGAGGTCGAGGAGGACCGAATCCATCACCTCGACCGCGGCGGGGTCGTGGTCGAGGATCGCCACCACGTCCTCCATCGCGTCGACGAGCGAGTCGTAGGTCAACAGCGCCACCGCCTTCGTCTCGGGGACGGATTCGAGCGAGACGGTCGCCTCGGTGACGATGCCCAGGGTCCCTTCGCTCCCCGCCAACAATCGCGCGAGGTTCACCGTTCCGTCGGCGGCGTCGGCGACCAGCATATCGAGGTCGTAGCCCGAGACGTTCCGCTTGAGGTCGGGATAGGTTTCCTCGACCGCGTCAGCCTCCTCGTCGACGATCCGGGCGACCGCGGCGTGGATACGGGCTTCGAGATCCCCCTCCGGGTCGGCGCGCTCGCGAAGTTCGTCGAGGGTGATCTCACCGAACTCCGTCACGCTGCCGTCGGCGAGGACGACCTCGGAGGACTCGATGTAGGCGTCGGTCTTGCCGTACTTCAGCGAGTGGGACCCAGTAGAGTTGTTCCCGATCGCCCCGCCGAGCGAGCTCTTGTCGCCCCACGCGGGGTCGGGCGCGAACTTCAGGTCCCACTCCCCGAGCGCCTCGTCGATGTCGCCGAGGTAGATCCCCGACTGGGCGCGGGCGGTGCGGCCCTCGGGGTCGATGTCGACCATCCCGTCCATGTGCCGCGTGAAGTCCAGCACGACCGCCTCGTTGACGGCCTGGCCCGCGAGGCTCGTCCCGCCGCCGCGCGGGAGCACCGGGATCCCCTCGTCGGCGCAGTAGGCCATCACCGCCGAAACGTCGGCGGTCGACTCCGGGAAGACCACCCCGACCGGGGTCACCTCGTAGGCGCTCGCGTCGGTCGCGTAGAGCTGTCGTGAGTAGGTGTCGAAGCGGACGTCGCCCGCGGTCCGGGAGTCGAGGGCCGCGAGGAGGTCGGGTCGTTCGACCTCGTTCCCCTGGTAGTCGTAGCTCGCATCGTGCTCGGCGGGGTCGTCGTGCGGAAGCGCGGCGAACTCGGTTGTCACGGTACCACACGTTCACCGTGGAGGCATAAACTCGCGTCGGCTATCCGACCCCTGGGGGTCGTGGCCGGGTTCGGGAGAACGGAGGGAGAACGGGCAGCGGTCAGAACGTCCCGGGGAAGAGGACGTAGCTGAACAGCAGGGAGAGGAGGCCGGCGAAGGCCGCGTAGTACGCGAGCGGGATGAGTTCGAGCCGGATGACCCGGCCCTCCTCGCCGACGAGGCCGACGACCGCGAGCGCGGCGACGACGTTGTGGACCGCGATGAGGTTGCCGATCGCCCCACCGACCGCCTGTGCACCCAGCATGATGGTCCGCGAGGTCTCGATGTCGGTCGCGACGCCGTACTGGAAGGTGCCGAACAGGATGTCGCTCACGGTGTTCGACCCCGCGAGAAACGCCCCGAGCGCGCCGACCAGCGGCGCGAAGAACGGGTAGATCCCGCCGGCGAGGTCGGCGGTGGCCTGCGAGAGCACGATCAACATGCTGTCCGACCCCGTCGCCGCCCCCGACTGGAGCATCACCTGGACCGTCGCGACCGCGAACAGCAGCGCGACCACCGGCGGGGCGATCTTCTCACCCGTCTCGCGCCACGCGCCCCGGACCTCGTCGCCGCTCATCCGGTGGAAGCCGACCGTGAGCAACGAGACGAGGACGAACGCCGCGCCGGGGAGGTAGAGCACCGCGACGTCGTTCGTGAGGCCGGTTCCGAGGATGTCCGACCAGACGAGGACGCCGTTGGCCTGGAGGAACGAGGCGATCGGGTCGATCGTTCGGGTGGCGACGAGCACGACCACGAGCAGCGCGTAGGGTGCCCACGCCTTCCAGAGCGGCATCGCCTGGGCGGTGCCGCCGTCGGCCGCGATGGCCCCGCTTCGGTTCGAGGATTCGCCGGGTTCGATCTCGCCGACCCAGTGGTCGGGCCACGCCGAGCGGTCGTCGAACTCCCACTCCTCGTCGGGGTGGAGGTAGCCGAGCCTGAGCACGCCAACGGTGAGCGCGAGCCCGACCATCGCGCCGACGAGGCCGGGGAAGACCGGCCCGAGGAACATCGCGGTGAGCCAGTACGGCACCGCGAACGAGGCCCACGAGAACAGACAGAGGGGCAACACTTCGAGCGCCGGGCGCACGGAGCGCTCCGCGCCGAAAAAGCGCGTCATCATCGCGACCCCGATGAACGGTACCGCGATACCCACGATGACGTGGTAGGTCGCCGCCCACGCCCCGATCTCGGCGACCCAGCTCGCGATGGTGTACGGCGTCTCGGCCGTGACCGTCGTGCGGATCGCCTCACTCGACGCGAAGGTGTCCTGGAGCCCGATGATCAGCGGCGTGCCGACCGCGCCGAAGGTGATCGCCATCAGGTTCCCCGTGAGCGCCACCACCACCGCGGCGAGCGGCGGGAACCCCAGCCCGACGAGGAGGGGGCCGACGACCGCCGCCGGCGTCCCGAAGCCCGCCGCGCCCTCGATGAACGACCCCATCAGGAACACGAGCAACACCACCTGGACGCGGCGGTCGTCGCTGACCGCGGCGAACCCCCCGCTGATGGCGTCGAACGCCCCGGTCTGTTTCAGGGTGTACAACAACAGGATCGCGCCGAAGACGATCCAGAGGATCTGGGTGGCGGTGATGAAGCCGTTGATGGTCGCCGCCGCGACCCAGCGGGGACTCATCCCCCAGCCGACGACCCCGGCGGCGACGGCGACCAGCCACGCCACCGGCATCGCGCGCGTCGCCGGCCAGAAGAGGCCGACCATCAACACCGCGATGGCCACCAGCGGCAACACCGCGACCAGAACACCGGCGATACCGTTCATCGATGGGCCCCGTTCGGTTCCGGCGGACTGATCGGTCGGCGGCGGCGACGTGCACGAACTGGCTCCCCGATCCGACGGTCGGTCCGGTGTCCGGTCATCACCCGCAGCTATTGATAAGGAACGATAATAAAGTTTGGTGCCGGCCGGGTCCCGCGGTCGTCGGCGAACCCGTTCGAGCGCCGAGAGAGGGGCCAGGACAACTGGAAACGACGGAGTCGAACTCGAACGACGGTGAGCGGACCAGCAGCTCAGTACGTCGGCGGCGCGTAGACGTTGACCGTCCGGAGGGGGTCGTCGCCCTCGCCGGTGATCTCGTGGGTCTCGCCCGCCTCGATGCAGACCAGCGAACCGGGTTCGAGGGCGGCGGACTCGCCGTCGACGACCGCCGATCCCTCGCCCGAGACGACGTAGAGCCACTGGTCGGCGTTCCCGTGGCGGTTCTCGGGGCCGCCGGTCGACTGGCCGGGGTCGAGGCTCATCGTCGCGGCCTGCGAGCGCTCGGTTCCGCCCACCACGTCGAAGGACTCGCCCGTCTCGCGGGTGTCGACGTGCTTCACGAGTCCGGCTCCGCGACCTTCACGACCTGCTTGCCGATGTTGTCGCCCGAGAAGAGCCCGAGGAAGGCGTCGGGCGCGTTCTCGAACCCCTCGACGACGGTCTCGCGGTGCTCGATGTCGCCGGCTTCCACCCACTCGCGGAGGTGCTCGGTGGCCTGCGGGAAGCGGGGTTCGTAGTCGAACACCAGGAAGCCCTGGACGGTCGCACGCGGCGCGATGACCATCGGGAGCTTTCGGGGCCCGGTCGGGGCTTCGGTCGCGTTGTAGGTGTCTATCTGGCCGCAGACCGCGACCGTCGCGTCGACGTTGAGCCGCGTGAAGACCGCATCCGAGATCGGCCCGCCGACGTTGTCGAAGTACCTGTCCACGCCATCGGGTGCGGCCTCGTCGAGCGCCTCCCGATAATCGTCGGTCTCCGTGTAGTTGATCCCGACGTCGAAGCCGAGGTCCTCTTCGAGATATCGGACCTTCTCCTCGGAGCCGGCGAAGCCGACGACGCGCGTTCCGGCGAGCTTCGCGATCTGGCCCACCGTCGAGCCGACCGCACCCGCCGCGCCCGAGACGACCACCGTATCGCCCGGATAGGGGTCGAGCACGTCGCGCGTCCCGAAGTACGCCGTTCGGCCCGGCATCCCGAGCACGCCGAGGTGGGCTTCGAGCCCGAGGTTCTCGCCGGGTTCCACGGGTGAGAGCCGGTCGCCGTGGGCGGTCGCGTACTCGCTCCAGGTGAGGTTACCGGTGACGAACGCGCCCGCGCTCCACGCCTCGTGTTCGGACTCGACGACCTCGCCGACGACCGCACCCTCCATCGGCTCGCCGACCTGCCACGACTCGGCGTAGGACTCGGCCTCGTCCATCCGGCCGCGCATGTAGGGGTCGACCGAGAGGGAGAGCGTTCGAACCAGCACCTCGCCGTACTCGGGCTCCGGTACTTCGATCTCTTCGAGCTCGAAGGTGTCGCGGTCGGGGGTTCCCTCCGGTCGCTTGCCCAGCACGAACTGGCGGTTGGTGGTTGCCATACCGATCGGAGGGGACGGAGCTTTCAGAACCTTCGGGTTTCGAGGACCGTCGGCCTCCCACCGTCCCGGCGGTCGAACCCCGTTACTCGACCCCCACCGCGTCGTAGACGTCCGCGAGCGCGTCGACCGCGTGGTCGACCCCCATCCCCTCGCGGCGCGAACGACAGGTCTCGGCGAGCCGGTCGCGGTCGTCGAGCGCCCGCCCGAGCGCGTCGCGAAAGCCCGCGATGTCGCCCGGGCGGTAGTGATAGCCCGTCTCCCCCTCGTCGATCGTCTCGGTGAGCGCCCCGGCGTCGACCCCCACGACGGGGGTGCCACACGCCATGGCTTCGAGCGCGACGAGCCCCTGGGTCTCGACCGGGCTCGGGAAGCCGAAGACGTCGAGCGCGTTGTAGAACCCGGGGAGCTCCGCACGTTCGAGGAAGCCGAGGAACCGGACGTCGGCGTCGAGCTCCGCCGCCTCGGCTTCGAGGGTCGTGCGCGCCGGGCCGTCGCCGCCGAGCACGACCGTCGCGTCGGTCCCCGCCGCGGCCGCGAGGAGGTCGGAGAGGTTCTTCTCGAAGCCGTGGCGGCCGGTGTAGCCGATCAGCGGGCGGTCCTCGGGGAGATCGTGGCGGGCGCGGAAGTCCGTCGTCGTCGGCGCGAACCGCTCGATATCGACCCCGTTCGAGACCACCGAGACCGGCCCGATGCCGCGCGATTCGAGTTCGGCCCGGGCGACTTCGCTCGGGGCGATGACGTGGTCGGCGCGGCCGAGGAACCACCGCTCGTAGGCGTTGCCGGCGCGCGCGACGGCGTCCATCAGCCAGCCCTCCGCGAGATAGCCCGCGTACTCCGCCGCCGGGGTGTGATAGGAGGCCACCAGCGGCGCGTCGATCCGCCGGGCCAGTCGGAGCCCGCCGAGCCCGACCCCGAACGGGGTGTGGGCGTGGACGACGTCGGCCGCCTCGACCGCCTCGGGAACCGACGGCGCGCCGACACGGAAGTCCGCGTAGAACGGGAACGGCAGGCTCCGAACGGGGTGTTCGTCGGGGTCCGGCTCGTAGCCGTCGGCCGCGGGATAGACGACGTCCATCCGGCCGTCCCGCGCCAGCCAGCGGTCGCGCCACGCCCGGATGGTGTAGGTGACGCCGTTCACCGTCGGCAGATAGGTGTCGGTGAAGGCGACGACGTGGGGCGGCATTTCCCGTCGATTCTGGGAGCGCGAACTAAGCCGTTGTGACTTCCCGGTAGACCCGCGAAAGCTCACGACCGACCCGTTCGAGACTGTGGTCGGCGGCGGTCTCGCGCGCACCCTCGCCCAGTCGTTCCCTGAGGTCGGGGTCCTCGGCCAACCGGTCGAGCGCCGCCTGGAACTCCGCTCGACTCTCACACTTGAGACAGTCCTCGCCGTGGGTGAAGAACTCCTCGAACACCGGAATGTCCCGCAGCACGACCGCCTTCCCGCAGGCCATGGCTTCGAGCACCGCGATGCCCTGGTTCTCGTTCTTCGTCGGGAAGAGGTAGACGTCGCCCGCGCCGAACGCGCCGCGTTTGTCCTCGACCCAGCCCGTAAATCGGACGTTCTCGGGTGGGTGCTGGGTCCAGCGCCGCACCGTCTCCGAGGCCTGTGGACCCGTATCGTAGGGGCCGAACCAGACGAAATCGTACTCCGTGGTCTCGGCGAGCCGGCAGAAGTCCGTGAGCCCCTTGCGCTCGAAGACGTTGCCGAGCGCGAACACCACCATGCCGTCGAGGTCGAAGCGCGCGCGGTACTCCTCGCGGCGGTCCTCGTGACCCGCGAGCGACGCCACGTCGACGCCGTTCGTGATCGTCCTGATGGGAGCCTCGACCGGATACTCCTCCAGGATCCCCTTCGTGTAGTCGCTGGGGCAGAGCACGAGGTCGGCCTGGGAGTAAAACCACCGGAGGTAGCGTTTCAGCAGGGGCGCTATCTCCGAGGAGAGGCGAAACGACTCCCCGAAGTCCTCGGCGGTCATGTGGGCGTGGAGCACCAGGGGAATCCCGTTGCGTTTCGCGTGACGGGCCACCGCGAGGCTCGCCGGCCCCGGCGCGTTGCAGTGAGCGAGGTCGTAGTCGGCGACGAGACCCTCGCCCGCGAGGAGCGAGCGGACCGTTCCGTCGAGCGTATCGCCGCGCAACGGCGACGTGAGCACCTCGACGTCCGTCGTCGCGAGCGCTTTGCGTTGCTGGGCGGCGGCGGTCCCCCACCCGCTGCGCTGGAGCGGGCCTTCGAGTTCGAGGTAGTTGAGCGCGCGCACAGCGGGAGCGCGCCGGCGGGCCGAATAACTCCACCGGAACGCGAAGCCGACATATGTCCGCCCCCCGGATCCCCGACCCTCGATGACGCTCGCCGACGAACGCATCGACCGGCTCGCCGACCTCGCCCGCGAGGCCGCCAGCGAGGGCCACGACGATCGGGCGCGCGAGTACGTTCGGCGGGCGCGCCGGATCGGCGAGCGAAACCGACTCTCGCTCCCACGACAGTTCAAGCGGTTCACCTGCGACGCCTGCGACCGGTACCTCCTGCCGGGCCGAAACTGTCGGGTCCGCACGCGGAGCGGGCACGTCGTGATCACGTGTGAGTGTGGCTCACAGGCCCGCTACCCGTATGAATAGGCTTACCTCCGCCGAGCGACGACGCCGTGACATGACGAGCGACGAGCAGACGCTCAGGGAGCGTGCCCACGGCGTCGACGCCACCCTCCGGGTCGGGAAGGCCGGGATCGAGAGCGTCGCGGACGAACTCGACAGCCAGTTGAAAGAGCGCGACCTCGTGAAGGTGAAGTTCCTGCGGTCGGCGCGCGGCGGTACGACCACCGAGGAACTCGCGGCCGACCTCGGTGACCGGGTGGGGGCCGAGGTGATCGAGACGCGCGGCAACACCGCCACCTATCACTGATGGCCGGTCTTTCGTCGGTGGTACTCCAGTCGGGAACAGCGACCGGCAACAACAGCTCGGTGCCCGAGGTCAACATCGAGGGGATGGGCGTGGTCGGACGGACCCTCCGGGACGTCGGCGTCGAGGCGGCGTACGCGAAACCGCTCGGGGCGGCGATCTCGTTCGTGGTCGCGCTGGTCGCGGTCTACCTGGTCGGACGGGCCGTCGCGGTCCCGCTGTTCGGCCGCGCGCTCGGCCGCCAGGGGCTCGACGCCCACGAGCAGCGCCCGCTCCAGCGGCTGTTCCGGATCCTCATCGGCTTCGTCGCGCTCGCGGTCGCGTTCAAGGCCGGACGGCTCACCGGCTTCTTCACCTCGATCGCCGCCATCGCGGCCGCCGCGACCCTCGCGATCGGGCTGGCGCTCCAGGACACCCTCTCGAACTTCGTCGCCGGGGTGTTCATCTACACCGACCGCCCCTTCCGGATCGGCGACTGGATCGAGTGGGGCGGCCCGAGCGACGGCTACTCCGGCGTCGTCGAGGACATCTCCTTCCGAGTGACCCGCGTGAGGACCTTCGACAACGAACTCCTCACGGTGCCGAACGCGGTGCTCACGGGCGACGTGATCAAGAATCCGGTCGCGAAGGACGAACTCCGGATCAGCTTCACCTTCGGGATCGGTTACGAGGACGACATCGAGCAGGCCACGGAGATCATCCTCGACGAGGCCGAACGCCACCCCGATATCCTCGGCGACCCGGCACCCACGGTGCGGATGAGCGAGAACCCGCTCGCCGACTCCTACGTCGGACTGGTCTCGCGCTTTTGGATCGCCGACCCGAACCGGGCGGACTTCCTCAAGACCCGTGGCGAGTACGTCACCAACGTCAAGGACCGCTTCGACGCCGCCGGGATCGACATCCCCTACCCGCAGGTCGACCTCTCGGGACGCGTCGACATCGAGAACCCGCGGTAGACGGACGGGGCTCGGCTCGGCGGCGCGACGGTCGCTGGCAGGAATATCAGTCGTCGGAGACGGCGGTGTCGGCTTCGGGGCAGGTCTCGGGTGCGATCTCATAGAGGTTCTGTCGGGCGTCGGCGAAGTAGACGTCCTCGTCGATCGCCCCGACGTTTTCGAGGCGTTCGAGCGCGTATCGGACCGTGCGCGCCGACAGCATCGACTCCTCGACGATCCCCTTCTGAGTCAGGGTGCCGTTGTACTCGAGGACCTTGAACACCAGTTTCGCGCTCGGCGGAAGGTCCACGAGCGCCTCCGAATCGGCTTCACTCATCGATCGTGGCCACGAGCGCAACGTGTATAAAACCGTGGTCCACGCGCGCCGAGCCCGTCGATCCGGGCCGTGGCCGACGAGAGCGCGAGCCAGGGGCTAGCAGACCACCGGACTACTGAGAGTCGAGAAGGCCGACACGACGAACACGAGCCAGCCGGGTGCGACAGCGCGAGCACGACGCCAGCCCGTGAGAAATCCTCGCGTGGTTTCAGCAACAGTGCAACACCGAGTGTTCCAGAAATGCTCTTATTCGTCGGTTAGTGCTCCGTGAGTTCATGACGCGGATTCGTATGCTTCCGCGATTGGCCTTCTGTAATCCAGTAGAATAGGTTTTAATATTCTCTAATACATTGTAGTACACGACCATGCCGATCGCCGCTGACGACTTCGACCGGCTTCCCGAGAAAGCGCTCGACCTCACAGAAGGGTCGAACGCCCAGATCGTCCTCACGTTCCTCTCCGAACACCCCGACGCAGCGTTTCGGCAAAACGAGATCATCGAGGGGACCGAGGTGAAAGCAGGAAGTATCGGACCGGTGCTGTCGCGGCTCGAAGAGCGGGGACTCGTGAGGCACAAGGGGAAGTATTGGACGATCGGGGAAGACGACCGACTGGCATCGTATGCAGCGATGGCACAGACGTTCGCAACCGCCGACGAACGATTTCCGGACGAGGATATGGGGGAGTGGCTACAGCACGCGGAAAACCCCTACGACGAACACAGTGAGGACGAATGACGTACCAGCGTGGGGATGTGATATGGGCGGTCGACCCGTATCGAAGCGGATCGAATTCCCGTCCATGGGTACTCATCAGCAACGACTCGCTCCCGTACGCCGACTCCGAGTACATAGCGATGATTCTGACGACGAAATCCCACCCGGGGAATCGTCGGCTCACAGCGAGTGACTGGGAGTACGGGGGATCGCCACGGACGAGCTACATCTCACCGTGGACGGTCGGAACGATCAAGCACGACCAAACGAGAACCGTTCAGGGACGGCTTGGGGTAGGCGTGGTTGAGGAAGTAGTCGGAGAGCTCGAGTCGTATATCGAGGCAGAAGAGAGCGCGTGATGTGGTGCACGGCTCTCTGGGTCGATTAGTAGCGGGTAGGATATCTCGGTCTCCATATCACGCTGCTCTAACGTTCCCACGAAACACGGAAGCATCCGATCTGATTGGTTCTCGACAACGGTCGGTTCGGTCGCCGGAGTCGCGCCGAGCCCGTCGATCCAGGCCGTGGCCGACGAGAGCGAACGGCTTTTGAGCGCGCGTGGCCGAGTCGAAGTATGTCGACCGAGACGGTCCATGGACGGCCCGACGACCATATGCGGAGCCTCACGGTGGTGGCGCTCACCTCGCTGTCGGGCATCGCCGCCGCGCTGGTCTCCTCGACGCTGGCTGGCGACGCCGCCCAGGCCACCGTCGGTCTCTATCCGCTCGCGGCCGCCATCCTGGTCCAGCTACCGGCCCTCCGGCTGCTGGGCATCGACGTCGAGGAGTTCGGGCTGAAGGACAACCTCTACGTTGCGTTCATGACCTTCGCCTTCTGGTTCGTGACCTGGACGATCCTGCTGACCGCCGGCACCGCCGTCTAATGGCGGACGATTCGATCGCGGTCGTCGACCTCGACCGGTGTCAACCCGACCGCTGTAACTACGAGTGTGCCAACTTCTGCCCACCGAACCGCACGGGTTCGGAGTGTATCGTCACCCGCGAGGAGCGCTACGGCGAGGACGAATCCGAGGGTGGCTACGACGGCGGTCCGAAGCAGATCTCGATCTCCGAGGAGATCTGTCTCGGCGAGACCTGCGGGATCTGCGTCGAGAAGTGCCCGTTCGACGCCATCGAGATCATCAATCTCCCCCAGGAGCTCGACGATACGCCCGTCCACCGCTACGGCGAGAACGCCTTCGCGCTCTACGGCCTGCCTGCGCCGCGCGAGGGACGAGTGACCGGAATTTTGGGCCCGAACGGCATCGGAAAGACCACCGCCGTCCGCATTCTGGCGGGTGAGATCGCCCCGAACCTCGGCGAGTGGGGCGATCCTGCCGGCTGGGAGGCGGTGATGGACGAGTATCGCGGCACGGAGATCCAGAGCTACCTCGAAGCCCTCCAGGACGACGCCGTGACGGTGGCCCGAAAGCCCCAGTACGTCGACCGTATCCCCGATAGATTCGACGGTAACACCAGGGAGTTACTCGAAAACACCGACGAGCGTGGCGTGCTCGACGAGCTCGTCGAGCGGCTTTCCATCGGACCCGTGATGGACCAGCCGATCGACTCGATCTCCGGGGGCGAACTCCAGCGCGTGGCGCTCGCGGCGACGCTCGCCCGCGACGCCGACTTCTACTTCCTCGACGAGGTCACGCCCTACCTCGACATCGGCCAGCGGATGACCGCGGCGCGGCTGATCGGCGAACTCGTCGGCGACGACCGCTCGATGCTGGTGGTCGAACACGACCTCGCGATCCTCGACCTGCTCGCCGACTCCCTCCACGTCGCCTACGGCGAACCCGGGGCCTACGGCGTGATCACCGACCCGAAGTCGGTGAAGAACGGGATCAATGAGTACCTCTCGGGCTATCTCGACAACGAGAACATGCGGATCCGCCCGAACGCCATCGAGTTCGAGGAGCACGCCCCGCGGAGCACGAAGGGAGGCGATACCCTCGTCGAGTACCCCGACCTCGCGAAGTCCTACGGCGACGGCGAGTTCTCCTTGACGGTGGAGGGCGGCACGATCTACGAAAACGAGGTCCTCGGTGTCGTCGGCCCGAACGGTATCGGGAAGTCCACCTTCGCGGAACTCCTGACTGGCGAGCTCGCGCCCGACGAGGGCGAACTCGACGCCCGGCTCTCGGTGGCCTACAAGCCCCAGTACATCCAGCTCGACCAGCCGATGCGCGTCGATTCGTACCTCTCGTCCATTACGACCGACTTCGGCACCTCCTACTGGAACACCGAGATCGCCCAGCCGCTCCAGCTCGGTCGCGTGATGGAGCAGAACCTCACCGACCTCTCGGGCGGCGAACGCCAGCGCGTCGCGATCGCGGCGTGTCTCTCGGAGGACGCCGACCTCTACGTGCTCGACGAGCCCTCGGCCCACATCGACGTCGAACAGCGCGTCCAGGCCATCTCGGCCATCCGGCGCTACACCGAGAACCACGACGCCACGGCGCTCGTCATCGACCACGACACCTACATGATCGACCTGCTCGCCGACCGCCTCCTCGTGTTCGACGGCGAGCCCGCCGAGTCGGGACACGCCAGCCCGCCCGTGGGAATGCGTGAGGGGATGAATCGCTTCCTCTCGGACCTCGACGTGACCTTCCGGCGCGACGAGCGCGTCGGTCGCCCCCGGATCAACAAACCCGGGAGCCAGCTCGACCGCGAGCAGAAACGCGAGGGCGAGTACTACTACACGGCCTGATGGGCTGGCGTTCGAGAGTGCGACGCCGGGTTCGCCAGCCCTCGAAACGCCGCGCGCTGCTTCTCGCCGCCTGTTCGACCTTCCTGGTCGCGTTCGCACTCGTTGGCTTCGTGAGCGCCGCGACCCCGCACCTCGCCGTCGACGGGGACCGACCGGCGACGAACACCCTCGTCGGCCTCCAGGGCTACCAGGACGAGGGTGGCGCGATGATGGTCGCGCCGAACGGCACGGTGGTCTGGGAGTACACCGCGGTCGGCAACGTCTTCGACGTCGAGGCGCTCGGGCCGAACCGTATCCAGATCGCCGGGTCGGACGAACGCCCCGACAGCCAGTGCCCCGCGCGGTACGCGACCGACAACGTCTCCGGGTGTGCACACAACACCGTGCGGATCGTCGACCCGCGAACCGACGAGACGCGCTGGCGGTACGGCTGGTACGACGTCGAGCGCCACGAACACGAACTCCACGACGTCGACCACTACACCGTCGACGGCGCGGACCGCTGGGTGCTCGCCGACATGGGCAACGACCGGGTGTTCGCCATCGACCGGAACGGCTCGATCCGGTGGCAGTGGAACGCCAACGCGACCTACGACCGGCCCGCGAACGTCGGCCCCGAGGGCGACTGGACCCACATGAACGACGTCGACAGACTCGGGGACGGGCGCTTCCAGGTCAGCCTCCGGAACTTCGATACCGTGATCGAGCTTCGCGTCGCCCCGAACGGTTCGGTATCGGTGACACCCGTGCTCGGCCCGAACCGCTACACGTCGGCGGGCTACGTCGGCCCGCTCGCCGCCCAGCACAACCCCGACCGCCTCGCGAACGGCCACGTGCTCGTCGCCGACTCCGAAGGCGACCGCGTCGTGGAGTTCGACCGGGAGGGCGAGCGGGTCTGGGCCGCCGGCGGGAGCGCCCGCTTCGACTGGCCGCGCGACGCCGACCGCCTCTCCAACGGAAATACCCTCGTCACGGACTCGTACAACGACCGAGTAGTGGAGGTCGACGCGAACGGCGAGACCGTCTGGGCGGTGAAAACGGGACGACTGCCCTACGACGCCGACCGGGTCCCCGCGGAGGGGGCGGGCGAGGGGAGTTCCGACCACCCGACCGCCGACGAGCCGCGATTCGACTCCCGGCTCAACGAGACGGGTCGAACGGTCCGGGCCGCGACCTTCGGGGTGACGCTCGCGAAGTACGGCCTCCCGATGTGGCTGGTCGGCGGGCCGGGACTGCTCGTCGCCGGCCTGGGCTTCGGGTTCGCCGCGCTCGTCGAAGCCCAGCGATGGCGGCGATCGTAGGACGGTTCCCGTTCGAACCGACGACGTCGGGGAGACGGGATCGCGGGTCAGACCAGACGCGTGCAGTCGCCACAGAGGTGCTGGCGTTTGACGTCGACCTCGCGGACGGTGGGCGAGAAGTTCATCACGCAGTGCTCGTCGCTGCAGTGTTCGAGGCCGAGGGTGTGGCCGATCTCGTGGACGACCTCCTTGCGGACGCGGTCGGTGAAGACGTCGCGCTCGGAGCGGTCGAGGCTCCCGCCGTCGGCGGCGGTCTGGAGGCGGTAGGTCGAGACCACGCTGCCGTTGCCCGAGAGGTAGGCGAGACCGAAGACGTAGTTACGACGGCGATAGAAGAGGTCCTGCGTGGTGAGCGCGATGTTCTTCTCGGCGCTGCCGACCCGGCCCGCAAGCTCGATGAACGATTCGGCGCGGTACTGCCCGCGGTTCTCGTCGTAGGCGTCGTCGGGGAGCGCGTAGGCGTCGTGGAGCGTGACGTCGCAGTCATACACCGACCGCAATCCGGCCGAGGCCGCCCGCTTGATGCGGACGGGGACGTCACCGACCGGCACGATGTCGACGTGCATACGAAGGGATTAGGTCGCGGCAATCATAAATGACCCGACGTGAACCCCACCATCGCGGCGCTCGCCGACCGACTCGCGGGATTCGACGCCCTCGTCGAGGTCGGCGTCGGTCGCCGAACCGACCTGGCTCGCGCGCTCGCCGACGCCGGCGCGCGGGTCACCGCGACCGACGTCCACCCGCGAGCGGTGCCCGCGAACGTCTCGTTCGAGCGGGACGACCTCACCGATCCCGACCACCGTCTCTACGCCGGAGCCGACGCGGTCTACGCCCGCAACCTCCCGCGCGAACTCCACCGCCCGGCGCGTGCCGTCGCCCGCGAGGCCGGCGCGACGTTCCTCTTTACGACCCTCGGAAGCGAGTTCCCGGCCGTCGACGCGACCCCCGAGACCCTGCCGGGCGAGACGCTCTACGCGGTGACGACGGACCACCCGACACCGGCCGGCGAACGGAGGCGAGCATGAAGGCCGACGCGGTGGTGCTCGACATCGACGGCGTGGTGGTCGACGTCGCCGACTCCTACCGGCGGGCGATACGCGAGTCGCTCGACGTCGTGCTCGGCGAATCGATCGACGATAGTGCTGTGCAGGCGTTCAAGAACGCCGGCGGGTTCAACAACGACTGGGAGCTCACCGACGCCGCGGCGCTCTACCTCCTCGCGAGCCGTGAGGGGCTCGACGACGACGTCGGTGCGTTCACCAGTCGGATCGCGGCTACCGGTGGCGGGCTCGATGCCGCCGAAGTGGTGGTCGCCGACGCGCTCGGTCCTGCCGAACGTGAGCGCGTCCTCGCGACGTGGGACCCCGAGCGCCTCCGCGAAGTCTTCCAGACCCTCTATCTCGGTCCCGAGCGCTACGCCGATATCGAGGGCGGCGAGCCCGACCCCGACCTCGCGGACTCGGCCGATACCGGGTTCATCGACGACGAATCGGTGCTGCTCGACGCGGACACGCTCGCGTGGCTCACCGAAAACTTCGCGGTCGGGGTCGTCACGGGTCGACCCGCCGCCGAGGCGGAGATCGCGCTCTCGCGAGTGGGGCTCGACCTCCCCGACGACCACCGCTTCACGATGGACAGTTCGCTTCCCGGAAAGCCCGACCCAGCGGCGCTCGTCGAACTCGCCGAACGCTTCGAGGCGGAGCGCGTCGTGTTCGTCGGCGACACGCTCGACGACGTTCGCACGGCGAACAACGCCGCCGAGGCCGACCCGGAGTGCGAGTATCGGGGGGTCGGCGTGCTCACCGGCGGGCTCTCGGGCGAGGCCGGGCGCGAGGCGTTCGAGCAGATCGGGGCCGATACGGTGCTCGACTCGGTCGCTGGCGTGGTCGACCTGCTCGATCCCGCGTAGCCGCGTGCGGAAACGGGGGTCCCCAGCGGTCGCTATCGACCGATCCGTCACACCACCAGAACCGGGACATCGGCGGTCCCGACGACCCGTTCGGTCACGCTGCCGAGGAAGACGCGGTCGAGGCCGGTCACGCCGCGCGTGCTCATCACGATGAGGTCGATCCCGGTGTCGTCGGCGTACCGAACGATCTCCTCGGCGGCGACGCCACGACGGACCGCGGTCTCGACGTCGAGGCCACGGTCCCGAGCCACCTCGGCGAAGACCGCGATCGCGGTCTCGGCGGCCTCGTAGCGGTCGAGGTCCACCTCGTCGACCGTCGAAGGCCTGCTGTCGTAGAACACGGTGCTAGTCGGTTCGGCGACGTGGAGCAGGTGGACCGTCGCGTTCCAGCCCGTCGCGAGGTCGAACCCGTCGTTGATCGCGTCGGTCGCGGTGTCGCTCCCGTCCGTCGGAAAGAGGAGGTCGGTGTACATTGGCGCTCCGTGTTTCGAGTGGCCGACGTCGCTATCCGGTCGGACCGACGCGACCGACGAGCATAGCGCTCCGCCCGGCGAGCGCCGGTCGATCGACCACCCGAACTCGCCGTCCCACGGTCCACGACGAGCGCCACCTCACGGTGCACGACGAGGTGCCACATCGGCGTCACACAACGTTTATTCGGCGTTCGGTCGAGGGATCGGTATGCGAATCGCGCTCTGTGGCGGCACCGGCGACATCGGCACGGGCCTCGCGCTCCGGTGGACCCGCGACACCCCCCACGAGGTGGTCATCGGCTCGCGCGACCCCGAAAAAGCCCGCGAGCACGCCGAGAACTACGAGGACGAACTCGACGATCGAGGCATCGAGGGCGAGATCAACGGGTTCGACAACGCGATGGCCGCCGACCGCGCCGACGTGGTCGTGCTCTGTGTCCCCGCCTACCACCTCGCGGACACCATCGAGTCGATAGCGGACGGCCTCGACGATACAGTCCTCGTGAGCCCCGCGGTCGGGATGAAAAACCAGGACGGGGCCATGACCTACAACCCCCCGAGCGCGGGCAGCGTGACCGCGCTCGCCGCCGGGGCGGCCCCCGACGGGGTGCCCGTGGTCGGCGCGTTCCACAACCTCGCCGCCGGTCGGCTCGCGGACCTCGACGCCGACCTCGACTGGGACGTGCTCGTCGTCGGCGACGATGCCGACGCCAAATCGACGGTCGAGGACCTCACGAACGAGATCGAGGGGATCCGCGCACTCGACGCTGGCCCGCTCGCCGCCGCCCCCGAGGTCGAGGGACTGACGCCGCTCCTGATCAACCTCGCGAGCAACAACGACCTCCACGACCTCGGCGTGCAGTTTCACTAAACCCCCACTTTTTTGCTGCAGGGGGTTCCGCTCGCTGCGCTCGCTTCACCCCCGCTTGCAAAAACCTGGACTAAAAACCGCCGCTCGCTCCCGCCGGTCGCTCGCGGTACAACCACTAACCGCTCCCGCACCGTTCCCGCACTGAAACCGCTCCCGCACCGCGACCGCTGAAGCCCTCGGCACGCTCCGCGTGCCTCGCCCTTCGTCCTCCAGGACCGCACCGCCACCACCCCGCGGCCGCTGACCGCACCGCAGCGGCCACCGACCCGCTGCCCGAGAGGGGTTTCTCCACTGCCGGTTCACTACGGCGAGAAAATTCGACCTATCCTACAAATACGGATTTCAGGGAACGGTTTTGTCGGTTCCACACGGATCTGTATCCATGGTAGTCGAAAACACGGAGTACGTGCGGGTCGCCTCGCTGCCCGACCTCGAAGCCGAGGGCCAGCAGGTCGTGAACGCCGGCGGGCGGCCGGTCGCGCTGTTCCACCACGAGGGCGAGGTCCACGCCGTCGACAACCGCTGTCCCCACATGGGCTTCCCGCTCAGCCGCGGCACCATCGACGAAGGTATCCTGACCTGCCACTGGCATCACGCCCGCTTCGAGCTTGAAGCGGGCGACACCTTCGACCTCTTCGCCGACGACCTCCAGACCTTCCCGACCGAGATCCGAGACGACGAGATCTACCTCGACCCCGAGCCCGAACCCGACGTCCCGCCCGCGACCCGCTGGCGCAACCGCCTCGCCGACGGCCTCCAGGAGAACCTCTCGCTCGTGATGGCGAAATCGGTTATCGGTTTGGACGACGTGGCGCAGAGCGTGGTTCGAGACGGCGAAGCCGTCTCGTCATCACGAGAGACGCAGAGCGCCTCTCGAACGACCACGGAACGGTCGAGCGGCGAGCGGAGCGAGCCGCGAGACGAAGAAAAGGAGGGGTTCTACACCCCGCTCGAAACCGCGGTGAACTTCGGGACGAAGTATCGCGCGATGGGCTGGGGGCGCGGGCTGACGACGCTTGGCTGCATGGCGAACCTCTACGACGCCGTCGGCGGGCGCGACAAGCGCCGGGCGATGTTTCTGGGGGTGCACGAGGTCGCGAGCGAGTCCGCGGGCGAGCCGCCCCGCTTCCAGCAGTACGCCTTCGACAACCGGGATCTCTCGAAGGAACGGCTCAAATCGTGGTTCCGGAACACCTGCGAGGTCCGCGACGGCGACGGGGCCGAACGGTGTCTCCTCACCGCCATCGCGTGCCTCTCGCCCGAGGACGTCGCGGAGGTCGTCTTCGCCGCCGCCACCGACCACCGCTACATGAACGCGGGTCACACCCTGGACTTCATCAACACCGCCTTCGAGACGGTCGAACACTTAGGATGGGACGAACATGCGGACACGGCACTCGCCTCGACGGTGGGGCAGATCACCGACGCCACCCGCTCGGAGGAGCTCTCCTCGTGGCGACAGCCCGTCGACATCGCGGGGCTGTGCGCCGACGCCAACGAGTCGCTGCCGGACCTCGTGGCGGCGGGCGACGGGAAGGAGTGGGACGAACCCGAAGATTTCGTCGAGACGTTGCTCTCGGACGACGCCGAGGCGATCATCGACGCGCTCACGGGAGCGATCCGGGATGGGGCGACGACGACCCAGCTCGCCGACGTAGTCGCGCGGGCCGCGACGAGGCGCGTCGCGTGGTTCGCGACCAACAACGAGTTCCGCGACTGGAATACGGTCCATCACACCCTCACCTACGCCGACGCGGTCCGGCGCGCGAGCGAGAAAACCGACGCGACCGAGCTCTACCGGGCCTGCTTCGACGGCGCGATGAGCGTCTATCTCGACCGCTTCCTCAACTCGCCGCGTGCGCCGGTCCCGGAACCCGGCGAAACCGACCATGCACCCGAGGCGATTCGGGAGCGATTGCTGGAGGCGTTCGACGAGCAGGGCCAGGTCAACCGCGCGGCGAGCCTCGTGAGCGAGCACTTCGACGCGGGTGGGGATCCCGAGGACCTGAAGCGCAGCCTCGGCCGGGGGTTGCTCCGCGAGGACGCGAACTTCCACACCCTCCAGAACGTCGAGACCGCCTTCCGTCGGTTCGAGACGGTCGACGAGGAGGACGAGAAACGGCTGGCGCTGGTGGCGTGTGCGCGCTACATGGCGGCGCACTTCCCGACCCGGCGCTCGGCCGAACAGACGTTCTCGATCGCGACCCGGCTCCACCGTGGCGAGCGCCTCCACGAGGTGGAGTAACGCTCAGAGAATCCCGGCCTGCATGAGAACCAGACAGAAAACGAGCGCGAAAGCCACGATTACCACCACAGCGAGGCCGAACCAATACCACCTGGACCGATAGAGTCGCCGTTTCGCGTCGGTGTCGAGTGCGTCCGGCGACCGCGGCAGCCATCGCCAGACGGCGTATCCGGGAAACACGAGAAACGAGCCCGACATCGTAGTCGTCGAGAGACCGACCCAGTCGGGCGTCGATATCGTGACCAGTCCCCACGTCCCGTCGATGACGATGCTGTCGACGAGCTGCACGGACAGCCCTGCCATGAACGAGATCCGTACGACCAGCGGCACGTTCGGCTGACTGCGCCACTCGTAGTAACCACCCAAAGCAAGGAGGGTCGCGAGGCCGACCAGCAATCCGACGATGCTTGCATCGACCATGCGCTACTGTGTTGATCCGCGCTCATAAGTTCGGTCGGATCTCCCGGCGAAAGTTACGTGGATGCTGTGGCGCGCACTCGCGGTCGTGTGCGAACGAAGTGAGCACCGACCGCGAACACTGTGCGAGGGATGAGCACCGGAGAGAGCGAGTGGAACGAGCGAACGAGGAGCGCAGTCGGCTGGGGAGGCGTGTGGCCGGTGCGGGGCGGTAGCAGTGCTGTGCGGGCTTGATCAGTGGTTGTACCGTGAGCGAACTCAGAAGGAGTGAGCGAACGGCAGTTTTTAGTCCAGGTTTTTGCGACGAGTGGTTAGCGAGCGCAGCGAACTAACCCGAGTCGGAAAAAAGTGGGTGTTTAGCCCGGCAGGAAGACGTTGATAACAGCAACCACGATCCCCGCGAGTCCCATTCGCGCGCCCGCGACGTACCACCGCTGGCGCGAGATCGAGGCCATGTAGGCCCCGAAGGTGAACAGTACGCCGACCGCGACCGCGACGGAGGCGAGCGTGGCTTCGAACAGCGTGAAGACCGTTCCTTCGAAGAGGAAGGGTGTGAGCGGCAGCACGAGCCCGAGCAACGGTCCCAGACCGCTCATCAGGGCGTTCACGACCTGGTTGCTCATCTTGTCGCGCTCGACCTGGGTGTCGCTGAGGTCCGCGAGCATCGCCTCCTCGGTCTCTTGGATCTCGGCGCGCATCTCCGCACGTTCGATCTCCCAGACGCTCCAGACCCCGGAGGTACAGAGCCCGACGGCGGCGGCGAGGCCGAGGCTCACGACCGTGAGTCCCTCGTCGATCCCCGAGAGGTACGCGCCGACGGTCACCCCGACGCCGGTGAGCGCGCCGTCGAAGCCGTTCGAGACGAAGTACCGCCGGGCGATCGGCCCCACCATGTCGGTGCCTATCCGCGCGCGTATCGAGCCCTCGTCCGAGTCCGAGTCGGCCGCCATCAGTCCTGCGGGGTCGGCATCTCGTCGACGATGTACTCGCCGCAGGCGACCTGGTCGACCGAGTGGACCTGCGCGCCCGTGTCCTCGATCGTCTCGGTGACGGCCTCGAAGTCGATGTCCTCGCCCTCGATGGTGAACTTGATGTTCCGGACCTCCTCGTCCATCTCGACGAGGATGGCGTTCACGCCGCCGATGCCGTCGAGCTCGGCGACTCGCTGGGCGACCGAGAGCATCGTCGGCTGGTGGGGTTTGAGGACGTCGATAACGAGCTGGCGGATAGTGGCCATGACATCGAATAGGGGGTCAGCGAACTAAGGATGTGTTGATCCGCCAGCGAAGATCCGGGTCTCGTTGGGGATTCGAGAACGCGGGGAGGGGCTCCGGCTTAGCTGTCGTCGTCTTCGTCGTCCGCTACATCCTCGAAGTCGGCGTCGACGTACTCGTCGTCGTCCGCGTCACTCTCGCCGCCCATGTCGCCCATGCCGCCGGGACCCGCACCGGCCGCACCCGCACCGCCGGCACCGCCAGCGGCCTGCTGGGCGGCCTCTTGCTGTTGGTACATCTGCTTGCCGATCTCCTGGAGCTCGGTCGAGAGGTTCTCGGTCGCGTCTTCGAGCTCCTCGGTGCTCGCGTCCTCGTCCTCGAGGACTTCCTCGACCTCGCCGATGGCGTCCTCGATATCCTCACGAAGATCGTCGTCGACCTGCTCTTCGTTCTCCTCGAGGAGCGTGTTCGCGCGCTGGACGGAGCTCTCGGCGTTGTTGCGCGCCTCGATGCGCTCGCGGCGCTGTTCGTCCTCCTCCGCGTACTGTTCGGCCTCGTCCTGCATCCGGTCGATCTCGTCGTCCGAGAGACCCGCACCGCCCTCGATGGTGATGTCCTCGGCGTTGCCCGAGCCCTGGTCCTCGGCCGCGACGTTCACGATGCCGTTCTCGTCGATGTTGAACGTGACCTCGATCTGCGGGGTGCCCGCGGGCGACGGCGGGATCCCTGCGAGTCGGAACTCACCCAGGAGTTCGTTCTCGTTGGCGATCTCGCGCTCGCCCTGGAACACTCGGACCTGGACCTCGGTCTGGTTCGCGGCGGCCGTGGTGAAGATCTTCGACTCCTCGGTCGGGATGGTCGTGTTCTTGTCGATGAGCCGCTCGAAGAGGCCGCCCTTGACCTCGATACCGAGCGAGAGCGGGGTGACGTCGAGCAGCACGATGTCGTCGACGTCGCCCGAGAGCACGCCGCCCTGGATCGCCGCGCCCAGCGCGACGGCCTCGTCGGGGTTGACGTTCTTCTGGGGCTCCTGGTCGACGAGCTCCGAGACCTGCTCTTGGACCTGAGGCATCCGGGTCGAACCGCCGACGAGGATGACCTCGTCGATGTCGCCGGCGTCGTAGCCCGCGTCCGAGAGCGCCTGCTGGGTCGGTTCGACGGTTCGCTCGATCAGGTCCGAGGTGAGCGACTCGAACTTCGCACGCGAGAGCTTCTCTTCGAGGTGGACCGGGCCCGAATCCGTCGCCGTGATGAACGGGAGGTTGATCGTGGTCTCCTTCCGGTTGGAGAGTTCGATCTTGGCCTCCTCGGCGGCGTCCTTCAGGCGCTGGAGGGCCTGTCGGTCCTCCCGGAGGTCGAAGCCGTGGTCGGATTCGAACTGCTCGGCGAGCCAGTCGATGACCGCCTGGTCCCAGTCGTCGCCACCGAGGTCGTTGTCGCCGTTGGTCGCGACGACCTCGTAGACGCCGCCGCCCAGATCGAGAACCGAGACGTCGAACGTCCCCCCACCGAGGTCGTAGACCATCACCGTCTGGTCGGACTCGTCGTCGAGGCCGTAGGCCATCGAGGCCGCCGTCGGCTCGTTGATGATCCGCTCGACGTCGAAGCCCGCGATCTCGCCGGCGTCCTTCGTGGCTTGGCGCTGGCTATCGGAGAAGTACGCGGGAACCGTGATGACCGCCTTCTCGATCTCGTCGCCGAGGTACTCCTCGGCGTCGCGTTTGATCTTGCCGAGGATCAGCGCCGAGACCTCCTGGGGCGTGTAGCTCTCGCCGTCGATGTCGACCTCGTAGTCCTCGCCCATGTGGCGCTTGATCGAGTTGATCGTGCGGTCCGGGTTCTGGATCGCCTGGTTCTTCGCCGGTTTGCCGACCAGCCGCTCGTCGTCGGTGAAGGCCACTACCGACGGCGTGGTGCGGTCGCCCTCGCCGTTGACGATTATCTCGGGGTCGCCACCCTCCATCACCGCGAACGCGCTGTTCGTCGTTCCCAGATCGATACCGAGGATCTTGTTGCTCGCCATTGTTGGGAACCCCTATCGGTTTCCGCCGGTTAAAAGTTGCTACATCAACTGCCAGAGGCACGAGGCCGACACCGCTCCCCTGTTGCGGTTTTCCGGTCGGGTGCGGGTGTGACACACGACGTATACCCCCGACCACAATGCCATCGGTCCGTGGCTCGCGGGTGAAAGCCAAAAGCGCCCCGAGCCCCGCTTCGAACCATGGTCGTCCCTCTCGAAATGCACTGGCGGGAGCTCCTCTTCGCCAACTGGCCCCTTCCACCCGAAACCGTCGCCGCCCACCTCCCCGACGCGCTCGACCTCGACACCTACGACGGCGACGCGTGGCTCTCGGTCGTCCCCTTCACCAACGCCGCCGTCCGCCCGCGCGGGGTGCCGGAGCGGTTCGGGGTCGACCTCCCCGAGCTCAATCTCCGAACCTACGTCGACGTCGATGGGACGCCCAGCGTCTACTTCTTCAGCCTCGACGCCGAAGGGATCGCGGGTGTGCTCGGCGCGCGGCTGTTCCACCATCTCCCCTACTACTACGCCAGGATAACCCACGAGTCGAGGGGGCATCGAAACCGGTTCGTGAACCATCGTCGTCATCCAGGTGCCCGTCCCGCCGACTTCCGCGCGAGCTACGAACCGGCGGATGGCGAGGTCGAGACCGGCCCCGGCACGCTCGCCGATTTCGTCACGGAGCGCTATCGGTTCTACACCGAAGCCCCCGACGGCTCGGTGAGGTACTCGAACGTGAGCCACGACCGTTGGCCGCTCTCGCCGGCCGACGTGACGATCGAGGAGAACTCGCTCTTTCGCGCCAACGGCTTCGCCGACCCCGAGAGCGAGCCGGTTCACTTCTACAGTCCGGGAGTCAGGATCGCGGCCTCGGCGAGCCGGCAGCGGTAGCCGGACTACTCGCTGACGGTGACCTGCGCCGGGCGGAGTACCTTCTCGCCCATCTCGTAGCCCGGGCGGTAGACCTCCGCGACGGTGTCGCTGGGCTCGTCGCTGTCGACGCGGAGCATGACCTCGTGGCGCTGGGGGTCGACGGCGTCGCCGGGCGTGGGCTCGATCTGGTCCACGTTCTCGTCGTCGAACACTCGGTCGAGCTCCTCTAAGGTGCTCTCGACGCCCGGTCGGATGTCGACCTCCTCGTCCTGTTCGAGCGCCCGCGAGAGGTTGTCGCGGACCTCGAGGAGTCGGGTGACGAGGTCCTCGGTCGCACGGGCCTCCTGCTCCTCTTGGCGCTGCTTCGCGCGTTTCTTGTAGTTCTGGAAGTCGGCCTGCTTGCGTTTCAACTGGGCTTCGAGCTCCTCGACCTCGGCCGCTCGCTCCTCGGCCGTCGCGGCGCGCTCGCGGAGGTCGTCCACCTCGCTTGCCAGCTCCCCGTCCGCGTGTTCCTCGACGCGTTCGACGAGGTCCGCGGCCGTCGAGTCGCCGGTCGCCGCCTCCTCGACCGGCACCTCCTCCGTCGGTGTCCCCTCGGCCGAATCGTCCGGGTCCACCGGTGTCTCGCCGTCGTTCTCGTTCATGAACGGTGAAAGCCGACACACGAACAAAAGGATTCAGGAATCCCGCGCCGGCCGCTCGATCGAGGACGTCGACGTACTGTTCGAACACCCGACGGTCGGAGACGAGCTGGATGTGTTCCTGGGAGCCCGAGTGCCGGTTGAGCGCGGTCGCCACCGAACCGACTTCGGGACCGGGAAGCTTCGCGAACTCATCTTTGGGGCTCGCGGGAGGTATAAAGCGCCCGCGGTCCAGGGGACCGATGTGGCCGCCACGCTGACCTACGAGAACGGCACCGTCCGGGTCGAGGGTGTCGACCTCGACCTGCCGTCCGTCGAGGCCGACCCGCGTTCGAAGACCGCGCGGGCACCCGCGTTCCGCTACGCCGAACTCCTCGACGTCCTCGACGATCGCGGGGTCGCGGTCGACGACCGGGTGCTCGACGCGCCGGGGCTCGACGTGGCCTCGACCTACGAGCTCCGGGGCTACCAGCGCGAGGCGCTCGACGCGTGGCGGGCGAACGGGGACCGTGGCGTGCTCGAACTCCCGACCGGGAGCGGGAAGACCGTGATCGGCATCGAGGCCATCGAGCGCCTCGGGGTCGCGGCGCTCGTGGTCGTGCCGACGATCGACCTCCTCTCACAGTGGCGGCGCGAACTCGAAACCGAGTTTTCGATATCGGTTGGCCAGCTCGGCGGCGGCGAACAGCGCGTCGAACCCCTCACCGTGGCGACCTACGACTCGGCCTACCTCCGGGCCGACGACATCGGCGACCGGTTCGGGCTGGTGGTCTTCGACGAGGTCCACCACCTCGGGGGCGAGGGCTACCGCGAGATCGCCCGCCTGCTCGCCGCGCCCGCGCGGCTGGGGCTGACCGCGACGTTCGAGCGGCCCGACGGGGCCCACGACGTGATTTCCGAGCTCTGTGGACCGCTGGTTCACCGTATCGCGGCCGACGACCTCGCCGGGGGTCACCTCGCGGCCTACGACGTGAAACGCATCGCGGTCTCGCTCACGGACGCCGAACGCACCACATACGACGAACACCGGGAAATTTTCGCGAACTACCTCGCGCGCTCGAACCTCGACATGCGGAGCGGGAGCGACTATCGGAAGCTCGTGATGCGCTCGGGCAACGACCCGAAGGCGCGCGAGGCGCTGCTCGCCAACCAGCGCGCTCGCGAGGTGATGATGAACGCCACGGCCAAGGTCGAGACCCTCGCCGACCTCCTCGACCGCCACCGCGAGGACCGGGTCATCGTCTTCACCGCACACAACGACCTCGTCTACCGACTCTCCGAACGGTTCCTGCTCCCGGCGATCACCCACCAGACGGGCGCGACGGAGCGCCGCCGGGTCCTCGAGAATTTTCGGGACGGGACCTATTCGCGGGTCGTCACCGCGAACGTCCTCGACGAGGGGGTCGACGTGCCGGACGCCAACGTCGCGGTAGTGCTCTCGGGCAGCGGCTCCGAACGGGAGTTCACCCAGCGCCTCGGCCGGGTGCTTCGCCCGAAGGCCGACGGGGGTCGGGCGCTGCTCTACGAGGTCGTCACGGAGGAGACGGCCGAGGAACGCGTCGCCGAACGGCGGCGGTAGCGGCGAGTGGAGTTTTTATGCCGTGATCCCTCAGCTTCGGTGTGCTCACGAAGGACCTCCTCCGCGTGTCGCGCGCCGGCGGGGGCTACCGCCCGCGGTTCTCGACCCCGGACGACCGGCGGCTCGCGGCGCGGGTCATCGGGGTCTATCAGGGCCACACCGGCGAGACGCGGGCGGACCTCGACGAGGCGCTCGCCGACCTCGAAGGCGAGGCCGACGATTTCAAACTCGTCCGCGGGTTCGCGAAGCTCGTCGACCGGGCGGCGACCTTCGAGACGCGCGCCGTCATCGACCCCGAACGAACCCGAAGCACCGCCTTCGCCGCCGCGGAGTCGGTCGGGGTCGTCACCGAGGCCGAGCGCGAGACGGCGCTGTCGCGGGCCGCCGACGCGCTCGATGCGTCGCCGGCGGACGTCGGGCGGTCGCTCTACGCCGACCTCGACGAACGGCAGGTGCTCGTGGCGGTCGACGTCCCGTGGGACCCCGACGGACTGCTCACACAGTACGACCTCTCGTTGGCCCAGACCGCGCTGTTCGACGCTACCGAGGTCCGGATCCGGAGTTCGGACCCGCGGGCGGTCGTCACGGTGGTGAAACGCCTCCGGCTGATGTACGAGATCCGAAAGGCCGGTGACACGGGTGAAGCCCTCTCGGAGCGCGAGGTCGTCGTGACGGGCCCCGACAGCGTCTTTCGACGGACGAGGCGCTACGGTACCCGATTCGCCCGACTCCTCAGAAGCGTCGCCGGGACGGGACGCTGGACGTTCGCGGCGACCATCGACGACCACGGCACCGAACGCGAACTCCGGCTCACGGACGAGGACCTCCGGGTTCCCGGAACCGAGCCCGTGGTCGAGGTGAGCTACGACAGCGCGGTGGAGGCCGACTTCGCGACCCGGTTCGCCTCGCTCGACCTCGACTGGGACCTCGTGCGCGAACCCGAACCCCTCGAAACGGGCGCGCGGGTGATGATCCCGGACTTCGCGTTCGAGTGGAAGTACGGGGAGTTCCGGGTCTACTTCGAGATCATGGGCTTTTGGACCCCGGAGTACGTCGAGAAGAAGCTCACCCAGATCGAGGAACTCGAAACCGTCGAACTCCTCGTCGCGGTCGACGACTCGCTCGGGGTGGGCGAGGAGCTCGACGCCCGCGACGCCCGCGCGATCCCCTACTCGAAGCGGGTCCGGCTCAAGGACGTCCGGGACGCCCTCCGAGGGTACGAGGAGCGACTCAACGACGAGCGCGCGGCGGCGCTGCCCGACGAACTCGTTCCCGAGGCCGACGTCGTCCCGCTCGCCGACCTCGCCGCCGATTACGGCGTCTCGGAGGCCGTCGTCGAGGGGAAACGATTTCCCGAGCACAAGCGCGTCGGGCGCACGCTCGTCCGGCCGGCGGTGCTCGCGGACCTCGACGAGGTTATCGAAGCCGGAATGGCGCTTTCGGCGGCCGAAGCCCGCCTCGACGAGGTCGGGGTCGACGACGCGAGCGCCCTCCTCTCGAAACTCGGCTATCGGGTGGAGTGGGAGGGGCTGAGCGGCGGCACGGTGCGAGAGAAGAGATAACGTCTTAGAGTTATATCACCCAACATAAGCCGTATGCGTTATGAGGATCGCAGGCAACGCAATGACAGTAGTGAACGTTTACACGCAAAGGAACGGCAATAACTAAAGGTCTCGTTGGCGACCCTTCGGGATCTGTGACCGGAGTTCGTCGTGGAGGTAGAGCCCAACACCGAGGGGTTCGGGCTCGCCGGCGACGTCGTGGGCGACGACGAGATAGCCCCAGTCGCCCTCCCACTCGATGTCTTGGTCCTCGCCCGCCACGAACCGCCGGGCCTCCTCGCGGGTGAGTTCGATCACGTTCCGGGTCGCGTGCTCGCCGAAGCGCTGTGCCGCGTCGGTGGTGGGTTTCCAGTGCTCCTGACGGGTTCGGAGGAAGGTCATCCCGAGCGCCTCGATCTCGACTGGCCCCTCCATCTCGCCCGCGAAGGCCCAGACCTTCCCGGCACCCTTCTCCCAGAAGGAGTACTCGTCGAAGACGGCGGGGGAGACGCCGTAGCGGTCGGTCCAGAACCCCACGACTGCCTCGCGGGTGGCCCGGCCGTCGACCGCACGATCGGCGGCGGTGGCGGGCAGGCGGTCGAACCGCGAGCCGTCGTTCTCGTTTGGACCACTCATCCCGCGACCTCCAGTTTCGCACAGAAGAAGCCGCCCGTATCGTTGAGGTGGGGGTAGACCCGCTTCGCGTGCTCGACACCGGGGTCGAAGCGGTCGTCCTCCCACTCGGTGATCCCGGGCCTCGTTTCGAGCCCGCACTCGAACTCGACGAGCCGGCAGTCCTCGCTTTCGAGGACCGCGTCCAGCACCGCCTCGTTCTCCTCCGGCGCGAAGGTACACGTCGAGTAAACCACTGTCCCCCCTGTTTTGGTCGCCTGGACCGCCCGCCGGAGGATAGACTTCTGGGTGCCGGCGATCGATTCGATCCGTTGGCGGGACCACTCGTCGAGCGCGTCGGGGTTCTTCCGGATGGTGCCCTCACACGAGCACGGCACGTCGACGAGCGCGCGGTCGAACGCCTCGAAATCGAACGGCGCGAGCGAGTAGTTGCCGGCGTCCCGGTTCGTGACGGCCATCGAGGTCACCCCCAGGCGTTCGGCGTTGAACCGGAGCGCCGAGAGCCGTCCCAGGTTGCGGTCGTTCGCGACCACGAGCCCGCGGTCGTCGGCGAGCGCCGCGAGCTGGGTGGCCTTCCCGCCGGGGGCGGCACACGCCGCGAACACCCGTTCGCCCGGTTTCGGGTCACACACCGTCGCGGGCAGCGCCGAGACCTCCTCCTGGCCGTGGAGCCAGCCGTGGAACGCGCCCCACGTCCGACCGGTGGTGGTCCCGTCGAGCTTCACGAGCCCCGGCTGCCACTCGCACGACTCGAACTCGACACCCTCCTCGTCGAGTGCCTCCTTCGCGCGCTCGACGCTCGTCTTGATGGTGTTGACCCGGGCGACGTGGCCGAGCGGGCGCTCACAGGCCGCACGGAACGCCGCGAAGTCGTCGATGATGGGTTCGTATCGGTCGAGGGGGTCCATTGGTCGTCGTGGTCGGCGTGGTCGCTTGTCGATTTCGGACTCCGGGGAAGAGCTATGTCGGCGCGGCGAGTGGTTCTAGCTATGGCTCGCATCGACGTCGTGGCCGACCTCGAACTCGACTCGCCGACGCTCGTCGAGGGGCTCCCCGGGGTCGGCCTCGTCGGGAAGACCGTCGCCGACCACCTCGTGAACGCCTTCGGGATGGAGTACTACGCGGGCGTCCACTGCGACGGGGTCCCGCAGGTCGGGGTCTACCGCGGCGAGCGCTCCGCGCTCCGCCCGCCGGTCCGCCTCCACGCCGACCCCGACCGGAACCTCGTGGTGCTCCAGAGCGACGTCCCCGTCTCGCCCTCCGAGGCGACCGCCTTCGCCGCCTGCGTGACCGGCTGGCTCGACGACCACGACGTCACGCCGATCTACCTCTCCGGTCTGCCCGAACAGTCCGACGACCCGCGCGAACTCTACGGCGTCTCGACCGGCGACGGCGACCGCCTGCTCGACGATGCGGGGGTCGTCCCGCCCGCCGAGGGCGGCCTCGTCAGCGGCCCGACCGGCGCGCTGCTCTATCAGGCCGAGCGGACGGGGCTCGACAGCGTCGGCCTCATCGTCGAGACCGACCCGCGATTCCCCGACCCCGAGGCCGCTCGGGTCGTCCTCGAACACGGGGTCGCACCGATCGCGGGTATCGAGGTCGAGACCCAGGACCTGACCGAGCGTGCCGAGGAGATCCGCGAGGCCCGCGAACGCCTCGCCGAACGGATGGCCGAGGCCGAGGACGAGAGTTCCCAGGCCGAGCCGCTCCGGATGTTCCAATAAACCCACCTTTTGCTGCGGTCGCTCGCTAGCGCTCGCTCCCTGGCAAAATGTGGATCAAAAGCCCACGTCACCCCACTCGCTCCGCTCGGGGGTTCCTCGGCCCGCTCACTCGGCCTGCGGCCTCGTTCGCGGTACAATAACTTCCGCCACCGCACAGCACCGCTGAAGCCCTCGACCGCTCGCTTCGCTCGCGGCCTCGCCCTTCATCCACCAGGACCGCACCGCGACCGCGACCGCGCTGCAACCGCAGCCGCGACCGCACCGCCGCCGCGATGGCGGCCTACTGGACTTCGGAGAGGACGTCGAGACAGGCGACGTGGTCACCGTCGGCGAGTTGCATCACCCGGACGCCCTTCGTGTTCCGGCCGACCGCCGAGATGTCCTCGACGCGGGTTCGGATGATCTGGCCGCCCTGGCTCATCACCACGAGGTCGTCGTCGGCGGTGACGGCTTCGATCGCCGTCACGTCGCCGTTGCGGCCGCCGGTCTTGATGTCCTTCAATCCCTTGCCGTAGCGCGATTGGGTCCGGTACTTCTCCACCGGGGTGCGCTTGCCGTAGCCGTTCTCGGTGAGCGTGAGGAGGTCGTGACCCTCCCGCGCGACCACCAGCCCGGCCACTGCGTCGCCGTCGGTGAGTCTGATCGCGTTCACGCCGCGGGCGCTCCGGCCCATCTCGCGGGCCTCCTCCTTCGGGAATCGGATCGCCATGCCCTGCTCGGTGGCGACCAGCAGGTCGCCCTCGTCGTCGGTGACGGTCACGTCCACGAGCTCGTCGCCGTCTTCGAGCCGGGTGGCGATCAGGCCGTTCGAGTGGATGTTCTCGAAGTCGGTGGCGCAGGTCCGCTTGATGTACCCCTCGCGCGTGACCATCGTGAGACACTGGTCCTCGTCGTCGAGGTCGTCGGTCGCCACCACGGCCGTGATGTCCTCGCCGTCGTCGAGGTCGACGAGGTTCACCGCGGACTTCCCGCGCGCCGTGCGACCCATCTCCGGCACCTCGTAGACCTTGAGCCGGTAGACGTAGCCCTGGTTCGTAAAGCACAGGAGATAATCGTGGGTGTTCGCCCGGAAGACCGCCGACACCCGGTCGCCCTCCTTGAGTTTCGTGCCGATGATCCCCTTGCCGCCGCGACCCTGGGCCTCGAAGTTCGCCGCCGGCATCCGCTTGATGTAGTCGTTCTGGGTCACCACTACGACGACCTCCTCCTCGGGGATGAGGTCCTCGCGGGTCACGGTGCCGTAGTCCTCGACGATACGCGTCCGGCGGTCGTCGGCGTACTCGGCTTTGACCTCCCGGAGCTCGTCGGTGATCACCCGGTCGAGCTCGGCGTCGCTCCCGAGGATGGTTTCGAGCCGGTCGATCTCCGTCTGGACGTCCTCGTACTCCGCCTCGATCTCCTCGACCTCGATCGAGGTCAGGCTCCCGAGCTGCATCCGGACGATGTGGTCGGCCTGGCGCCCCGAGAGGTCGTAGGACTCCTGGAGGGCGGCCTTCGCCGCGCTTCGGTCCTCGGCGTCCCGGATTCGTTCGATGACGTCTTCTGCGTTTTCGAGCGCGGTCAGCCGGCCGTCGAGGATGTGGGCGCGGTCCTCGGACTCGGCGAGGTCGTGTTCGGTCCGCCGGCGGACCACCTCGCGGCGGTGGTCGAGGTAGTGGCCGAGGAGCTGTTTCAGGTCGAGGACCTGTGGCTCGCCGTCGACCAGCGCGAGGTTGATCACCCCGAAGGTCTTCTCGAAGCAGTGTTCGAGGAGCTGGTTCTCGACGACGTCCGTCAGGGCACCGCGTTTGAGGTCGATGACGATCCGGATGCCGTCCCTGTCGGACTCGTCACGGAGGTCCGAAACCCCTTCGAGGGTGCCGTCGTTGACGAGGTCCGCGATGTGCTCGACGAGTTTGGCCTTGTTCTGCTGGTAGGGAAGTTCGGTGACGACGATCCGATCCCCGCTGGGGTTCTCCTCGATCTCGTAGCTCGCGCGCATCCGGACCCGGCCGCGGCCCGTGGTGTACGCCGAGTGGATCGCCTCGCGGCCCACGATCTCCGCGCCGGTCGGGAAGTCGGGGCCCTTCACGTGCTCCATCAGGTCCTCGACGACACAGTTCGGGTTCTCGATGAGGTGGATCGTGGCGTCGATCACCTCCCCGAGGTTGTGCGGCGGGACGTTGGTGCTCATCCCGACCGCGATACCGGACGAACCGTTCACCAGAAGGTTCGGATAGGCCGCCGGGAGCACGTCCGGCTCTTCGAGGCGGTCGTCGTAGTTCGGGGCGAAGTCGATCGTGTCCTTCCCGATGTCCGAGAGGAGTTCCTCCGCGATCGGGCTCATCCGGGCTTCGGTGTAGCGCATCGCCGCGGGCGGGTCGCCGTCGACGGAGCCGAAGTTACCCTGGCCGTCGACGAGCGGCGCGCGCATCGAGAAGTCCTGGGCCATCCGCGCGAGCGCGTCGTAGATCGCCGAGTCGCCGTGGGGGTGGTAGTCGCCCATCGTGTCGCCCACGACGGAGGAGGACTTCCGGTGGCCCGCACGGGAGGTGACGCCCTCCTCGTGCATCGCGAAGAGGATCCGACGGTGGACGGGTTTGAGGCCGTCGCGAACGTCGGGGAGCGCCCGACCCGCGATGACCGACATCGCGTAGTCGATGTAGGACTGCTCCATCTCGTCCTCGATACGGACCGAGTCCATCGACGCGTCGGGACCGCTTGGGGGAATGTCAGAACTCATGGATCAGGGGTGATGTCGTGGTGTCGATTGCCGGTCGGCCGCCGTGCGGTGCGGTCGCGGTACGGTCGCGGTACGGTTGCGGTGCGGTGCCTGGCGGATGAAGGGCGACGGCGCGAGTGAAACGAGCGCCGGAGGGCTTCTGCGGTGCTGTGCGGAGCGGTCGCGGTGTCGCCAGTGGTCCCACCGCGAGCGAACGGAGTGAGCGAGCGGGCGCGAGGGTGACCGAACGGGAACCCGACGCGCTTTTGATCCACATTTTGCCAGGGAGGCCGCGAAGCGGCCGACTGCAGCAAAAGGTGGGGCTGAAAGGTGGGTGCATTAGATGTCCACCCACTCGGCGTCGGTCGCGTGGCTCTTGATGAAGTCCCGGCGGGGCTCGACCGCGTCGCCCATCAGCACCGAGAACATCCGGTCGGCGGCGGCGGCGTCCTCCAGGGTGATCCGCTTCAGGATTCGGTTTTCGGGGTTCATCGTGGTCTCCCAGAGCTGGTCGGGATTCATCTCCCCGAGGCCCTTGAACCGCTGGACCTGGTCCGGGCTGCCGTCGCACTGCTCCTCGACGATCCGGTCGCGCTCGGCCTCGGTCATCGCGTCGTAGGTCTCGCCGCCCTTCCGGATCCGGTAGAGGGGAGGCTGGGCGGCGTAGACGTAGCCCGCCTCGATGAGGGGTTTGAGGTAGCGATAGAGCAGGGTCAGATAGAGGGTCCGGATGTGCGCGCCGTCGACGTCGGCGTCGGTCATGATGACGATCTTGTGGTATCGGGCCTCCTCGATGTCGAACTCCTCGCCGACACCCGCGCCGATGGCGGTGATCAGGTTGCGGATCTTCTCGTTTTCGAGGATCCGATCGAGTCTGTGCTTCTCGACGTTGAGCACCTTCCCGAAGAGGGGAAGGATGGCCTGGAACTCCCGGTCACGACCCTGTTTCGCGCTGCCACCGGCCGAGTCGCCCTCCACGATGAAGAGTTCGGCCTCGCTCGGGTCGCGGGTCTGACAGTCGGCGAGTTTGCCGGGGAGCGCGGTTGATTCGAGCGCGGACTTCCGACGGGTGAGCTCCTCGGCCTTCTTGGCCGCCCGACGGGCCTTCGCGGCCTCGACGGCCTTGTTGATGGCCGCCTTCGCGGTGTCGGGATGCTCTTCGAAGTAGGTGTCGAGGTGCTGGTGGACCGCGCTCGCGACGATCCCGTTGACTTCGCCGTTGCCGAGTTTGGTCTTGGTCTGGCCCTCGAACTGCGGGTCGGGGTGTTTGACCGAGATCACAGCAGTAAGCCCCTCGCGGATGTCGCTCCCCTTCAGCGTGTCGCCGTCGAGCGGGTCGAGCAGGCCGTTCTCCTTCGCGTAGTCGTTGACGACGCGAGTTAGGGCGGTCTTGAACCCCGTGAGGTGGGTCCCGCCCTCGCGGGTGTTGATGTTGTTCGCGAAGGCGTGGATCGAGCCCTGAAGTTCGCTGGTGGTCTGCATCGCCACTTCGACGGCGACCTCGCCCTCGTCGGTGGTCGCGGTGTCCTCGAGGTAGATCACGTCCTCGTGGAGCGCGCTCTTCGATTCGTTGAGGTAGACCACGAACTCGCGGATGCCGCCGTCGTACCGGAAGCGCTCCTGGCTGTCGTCGCGCTCGTCCCTGAGCTGGATCTCGACCCCGGAGTTGAGGAAGGCGAGCTCGCGCAGGCGGGTCGCGAGCGTCGCGGCGGCGAAGTCCGTCGTCGAGAAGACCTCGTCGTCGGGCCAGAAACGGAGCTCCGTGCCCGTCTCCTCCTCGGGGTCGAGGTCGCGAACCCGTTCGAGGTCGCCGTCGGGCTCGCCGTGGTCGAAGCGCTGTTTCCAGACCGCCCCGTCGCGTTTCACCGTCACCTCGACCCACTTCGAGAGCGCGTTCACCACGCTCACCCCGACGCCGTGAAGCCCCCCCGAAACCTGGTAGGACTCCTTGTCGAACTTCCCGCCGGCGTGGAGTACGGTCATGATGACTTCGAGCGCGGACTTCCCGTTCTCGTGCTCGTCGACCGGGATCCCGCGGCCGTCGTCGGCGACGCTCACGGAGGGGTGCTCGCCGTCGTGGATCGTGACGGTGATCGAATCACAGTAACCGGCGAGCGCCTCGTCGATGGCGTTGTCGACGACCTCATAAACGAGATGGTGGAGCCCGCGGGCGTCCGTCGACCCGATGTACATCGCCGGACGCTTTCTGACAGCCTCGAGGCCTTCGAGGACCTGAATCTGCCCCGCTCCATACTTGTCTTGCGACATATAATCTATCGATTCATAGCGGTCCCGGCGGCATAAGTCTCCCGCACGCGCGCCATCGGTATGCCGGCGCTGACGCCGTGATACACCGGTTGACGGCCGAGACGGCGGGCGGTTTTCGCCGACCACCGCCTCGGCCGCGCCCTCCACTTCCACCGTGGTACCATCGGGGTTTTAACCGTCCCCGAAATACCACCACCAATGCCATCCCTCCAATCCACGCTCGACGATGGGGGGGTCGCCGCGGAGCTCGCGGAGGGCCAGCGCGCGATCTCCATCGCCGAGTTCTTCGAGAAGAACAAGCACATGCTCGGGTTCGACAGCGGTGCCCGGGGCCTCGTCACCGCCGTGAAGGAGGCGGTCGACAACGCGCTCGACGCCGCCGAGGAGGCCGGCCACCTCCCCGACATCTACGTCGAGATCGAGGAGGTCGGCGACTACTATCGATTGGTGGTCGAGGACAACGGTCCGGGGATCACCGCCGAACAGCTCCCGAAGGTCTTCGGAAAGCTCCTCTACGGCTCGCGGTTCCACAAACGCGAACAGGCCCGGGGCCAGCAGGGGATCGGTATCTCGGCGGCGGTTCTCTACAGCCAACTGACGAGCGGGAAACCCGCGAAGATCACGAGTCGCACGGGGGGCGGCGAGGCGAAGTACTTCGAGCTCATCATCGATACCGATACCAACGAACCCGAGGTCTCGGTCGAGGAGACGACGACCTGGGACCGGCCTCACGGGACGCGGATCGAGCTCGAGATGGACGCGAACATGCGCGCCCGCGGCCAGCTCCGGGACTACATCAAACACACCGCGGTGGTGAACCCCCACGCCCGGATCGAGCTCCGCGAACCCGGCGGCGAGTTCAAGGCCGAACGCGCCACCGACGACCTCCCCGCCGAGACCGAGGAGATCCGCCCGCATCCGCACGGGGTCGAGCTCGGAACGCTGTTGAAGATGCTCGACGACACCGACTCCTACAGCCTCTCGGGCTTCCTCCAGGAGGAGTTCACCAGGGTCGGGAAGAAGACCGCCGCGAACGTCATCGCGGCGTTCAACGACCGCCACTACGGTCGCGAGATGGCGTGGCGAACGCCCCACGACGGCGCGGCGGTCGAGGCCGCGGTCACCGACGTGGTGGCGAACAAAAGCGCCGAGGACGTCGACGCGTTCGCCACCCACATAGCCGAGGCCGTCGGGGAGCGCGACCGACTCGCACATCACGAACTCGACGCCCTCGTGCGGACGGCGGCGGGCGAGACCAACGCCGAAACTGGCACGACGTTCGGCGAGACGGTGTGTGAGAAGGCCGTCGCGGCGACGTGGGACGTGATTCGGGAGAACCGCGAGAGCGACCTCTACGAGCTCGCCGACGACGCGACGAGCACCCGAAAGGACGGTTCGACCATCGAACCGTTCGCCGACCGGCTGGCCGCGAAGTTCGAGGGCGGGCGCGACCGCCTCCGGCGCGACGAGCTCGCCGAGTACGTCGACCGCGCGGCGGCGATGACCGAGGAGCGCGACGACGTCTCGTTCGGCGAGACCGCCCGCGAGAACGTCGTCGAGGCCGTCTGGGAGGTCTGTCGGGCGGTGCCCGACGACCCGCCGACGGTCACGGAAGTGGCCGGCGACCGCGACACCGCGAGCGCGCTGTTGGACGCGATGAGCGCGACGGACATCATCGCGCCGCCGACCGACTGCCTCTCGCCGATCACCGCCGAGCTCGTGCGCTCGGGTCTCGAAAAGGAGTTCGACGCGGACTTCTACGCCTCGGCGACGCGGGACGCGGGCGTTCACGGCGGCGACCCGTTCATCGTCGAGGCGGGCATCGCCTACGGCGGCGAGCTCGGAGCCGAGGGGAACGTCCAGCTCATGCGCTTCGCCAACCGCGTTCCCCTGGTCTACCAGCGCGGCGCGTGTGCGACGACCGACGTGATCAAGTCGATCGGCTGGCGGAACTACGGTCTCGACCAGCCCGGCGGGTCGGGGATGCCGAACGGGCCGTGCGTCATCATGGTCCACGTCGCCTCGACCAACGTGCCCTTCACCAGCGAATCGAAGGACGCCATAGCGAACGTCCCCGGGATCGAAGACGAGATCGAACTCGCGGTCCGTGAGGCCGCCCGCGAACTCAAGAGCTACCTGAAAAAGCGCCAGTCGATGCAACAGCGCCGCCAAAAGCAGGACGTGCTCGGGGCGATCCTCCCCGAGATGGCGACGAAGCTCGCCGACGTCACCGAGCGCGAGGAGCTGGACATCGACGACTCGCTCGCGCGGATCATGAACAACGTGCTGGTCGAGCGGCGCGTCGAGGACGACCACGTCGAACTCGTCGTCGAGAACCACTCCTCGACGGGCGAGAGCCCGGAGCTCACCGAGATCGTCTCGGCCGAACCGACGGCGGTCTCGGACGGCGCGCGCGTCGTCGAGATGGACGGCGAGTGGTTCATCAAGTGGTCGCCCGAAGTGAGCGGCAACGACGAGGCCACGCTCGAATACGACCTCGCCGACGCCGACGCCGCCTTCGACCTCGACGTGACCGGTATCGAAGCCGAGAAACTCACCGTCAACGCCTAACTCGTTCCACAAACAGAACCACCCATGAGCACCGACACACCCGACATCGACGCCTCGGCGCGCGAGCGGCTCATCGACCTCGCCGCCGAGTTCTACGACCAGTTCGCCGCGGGGGAGGTCCCCGAGATGCGGCTCCCGACGCGGACGAAATCCAACATCGAGTACGACGAGGACTCGAACGTCTGGGTCTACGGCGACCGCGAGAGCACGCGAAGCGCGAACTCCGTTCGCGGCGCGCGCAAGCTCCTCAAGGCCATCTACACGATCGACTTCCTCGCCGAGCAGCTCGACGAGGACCGTTCGTCCACCCTGCGTGAACTCTACTACCTCTCGGAGAGCTGGGGCGAGAAGGAGGCCCAGTTTTCCGACCAGGACGAGTCGAACCAGCTGATCGAGGACCTCGAGATCGTCTCCCACGTCACCCGCGAGGACTTCCACATGCGTCCGGAGGAGTCCGGCGCGAAGCTCATGGGCCCGCTCCGCATCCGCGAGCAGACGAACCGCGGCGACCGCGAGATCCACTGCCAGGACGACGTCGGCCAGGGCGGCTATCAGATCCCGAACAACCCCGACACGATCGAGTTCCTCGACCACGACACCGACTTCGTCCTCTGTGTCGAGACCGGCGGGATGCGCGACCGACTGGTCGAGAACGGCTTCGACGAGGACTTCAGCACCCTCGTGGTCCACCTCGGCGGCCAGCCCGCGCGTGCGACCCGGCGGATCATCAAACGGCTCCACGACGAACTCGATCTCCCAGTAGTAGTCTTCACCGACGGCGACCCGTGGTCCTACCGGATCTACGGCTCGGTGGCCTACGGCTCCATCAAGTCCGCCCACCTCTCCGAGTACCTCGCCACGCCCGAGGCGCGCTTCATCGGGATCCAGCCCGCGGACATCGTGGAGTACGACCTGCCGACCGACCCCCTCAGCGACTCGGACATCAACGCGCTCGAGAGCGAACTCACCGACCCGCGATTCCAGACCGACTACTGGCGCGAACAGATCGAACTCCAGCTCGACATCGGCAAGAAGGCCGAACAGCAGTCGCTGGCCGCGCGTGGCCTCGATTTCGTCACGGACACCTATCTCCCCGAACGGCTGACCGCGATGGGCGTCCTGTAGTTCGGGCGTCTCGACCGCGGTTCGAACGGGCTCCGAGACCGACTTCGAGGAATGGCTCAACACCCAGATCCGCAACGACATCAACAGGGTCCGAATCCAGAACACGAGCCCGTGCAAGAAGATTTGCGCCCCACTCGTGGCCGACAACCCCTACGACCGCGACGAGGCGCTCGGAATACTGCCCGCACATCCGAACTGCATGGGTTCGTGGGCGTCGGAGGTTCCGGGGGCTAGGTCGTAGCGATCACTTGTCGCTGCTATCATCCGTGTACTCATTGGGGTGGTCTTCCCGGGTGGCTTCCAATTGCTGGTCAGCGATTACAGTCGCTGATAGCACCGAATCGATCATTCCTTTCAACCTGACTGCCTGCTCCATATCTGGCTCGTTCTCGTTGATGTGAGCACCGTCGTTCCCCAGATCTTTCACACCGTTGAGCGACTTACGGAGTTTCTCGTTGATCTCGCCTTCGTCCTTCAACTTTTGGAGCATCTTGTAGATACTCATGTTATCATCGACTTCAGCGATGTCGTAGTGGATTGCGATTGCGTGAATAGTTTTCCTGAAAAGAGTCGCGGCTCCACTCGGTGCTTCGGCGGAGATGCACCGTAGTGCTTCTTGATAGTATCTGTTCACGAAGTCAGGCACGTCATCGACGCCTTGTACTGAGGGACTAGGATACAACTTTGCTGTATGTGAGCCTGTACTATATGCTAGTGCCAGAACTGCATGGCAATTGTCGCATCTGACTGGCGCCGAGTACCCGATAGTACTACTGCTCTCCCCCGCCGACATCTGACGCAATCCGACTGTAGTGCTGCAGTGAGGACACTTTCCTCTACCCACGACAGAGCCGACAAGCCGCTCTGCTCCAAAATTCCCCCCACGCCCAAGTTCAGTGGTTCGTACTGTGATCTTAGCCATATTTTCACATATTGTCTTTAGCCTATAGCCTTTTGCTCAAAAACCACTAAGCGTCCGCCCGCGCGCTTGCATCATTCGTACCGCTCTCGACTGCCCAGCGACGGGTATACCAGACCTCACAGTCGAGCAGAACTCTGGGTTCGTGGCGCACGCGAGCCCCGACTAAGACGACGACGGCCCGTTACAGGTGCGCGGCATCGCTCTCAGAAAGGGCGTTGCCCACCGTTCGACGAGCTGCTTTGCTGAGTTCGTCGCCGTCGACAGTCGCGGGGTTGAAGACGGTCGCTCGCTCACTGCGGGGTATGTCGAGGTCAGACCTCGCGGGGCGGGTCACGGACGTGCTCACCGTCGACGTCGATGAGTTCAACGCCCGCGCCGCCGAGGAGGCCGCGGTCGTCAAACGCGAACTCGATGCGGGCACGTTCGACAACCCACAGGCGATGATCGGGCTGGAGTACGAGTTCTACGGGGTGAACCGCGGGACGAGCGCGCTCGCGCGGGTCCCACGTCGGCTCCTCGAGTACATCGGCTTCGAGAAGGAGCTCGGCCTCCACAACGCCGAGATGTGTACCAGCCCTCAACCGTTCAACGACTACGGGCTCCAGGCCCAGGAGGCCGAGGTCAACGCCCGCCTCCAGACCGCGCTCGACGCCGTGGCGAGTTCCGACCTCCGGCTGGTGAGCGACGGGATGTGGACCATCCCCCCGGAGGGCGAACCCGCGAACGAGTACCTCACCAGCAGCGTCGCCGACGACGGGATCCGGATCGCCTCGAACATGAGCGAATCCGTTCGCTATCACGCGATGGCGAACACCGAAGGAGCCGACACCGCGGGGATGCGCCTCGACGCGCCCCACGTCTCGCTCTCGGCCGACACCGTGATGCCCGAGAGCCTGATCACCTCGATCCAGCCCCACTACCAGGTCTCACACGCCGCCGACCTCCCCGAGTACTTCGCCTACGCGCTCCGGCTCGCGGGGCCGCTGCTCGCGCTCGGCGTCAACTCCCCGTTCTTCCCGCCGGACCTCTACGACGACACCCCCGCCGACCGCATCCTGGACGACGGCTGGATGAGCAATCGAGTCCACGTCTTCGAGGCCGTCCTCAACCCCGACGGAGGTACCGGGAAGGTGCGCTTCCCCCACGACCTCGATTCGGCCGAGCAGGCCGCCGAGCGGATCGCCAACGACGACACCGTGGTCTCGATGCCGGTCGAGGAGACCAACCGATTCGACGACGCGTTCTCGACCTTCCGGGTGAAACACGGCACCTACTGGCGCTGGGTGCGCCCCGTCTTCGACGGCGCGACCGAATCGGCCGCGAACGCCCGGATCGAGTTCCGCCCCATCGCGGGCCAGCCGACGGTCAGGGATGCCATCGCGTTCCAGGCGGCCTTCGCGGGCCTCCTCGAAAGCCTCACCCGGCGCGAGCACCCCGTCGCGAGCCTCGACTGGCAGGACGCCCACGAGAACTTCTACGAGGCGGTCTACCACGGGCTCGACGCCGACCTCGTCTGGATCACCAACGACGGCCGCGAGACCCGGGACTACGAGGAGATCTACTCGGACCTCTTCGCCCACGCGAAGGACGGCCTCGAATCCCGCGGTCTCTCCGAGAGCGAGACGGCGAAGTACCTCTGGCCGCTCCGCCAGCGCGCCCGCCACCGAGTGACCCCGGCGGACTGGAAACGCGACCAGGTTCGGACCCGTCTCGACGACGGCGAGGGCTTCGCGGACGCCGTCCACGGGATGCAGCGCGCGTACATCCAGCGCCAGTCCGAGACCCTGATCGGCGACCACAGCTTCGCCGACTGGATCGCCGACTGAGTGACGAACGGCCGCCCGGGCAGCCGGCGGTGCGGTCGCGGGGCGGTGGCCGTCGCAGCCAGCGGAGCGGTCCTGGCGGATGAAGGGCGAGGCGGGAGTGCGAGTGAAACGAGCACCGCGAGCGGCGCGAGGTTCGACCGAAGGGAGAACCTCGGATGCGAACGGGGAACGAAGTGACCCGTGAGCGAAGCGAGCGCGCCGAGGGCTTCGGCGGTGCGGTTGCGGGAGCGGTGCTGTGCGGAGCTGTTAGTGATTGTACCGCGAGCGACCGCAGGGAGCGAGCGGCAGTTTTTAGTCCAGGTTTTTGCGAGGACCCTGAGTGAGCGCAGCGAACGAATGGGGACGAAGTAAAAAAGTGGGTTTCTAGTAGAACTCGCGAACGAGGTCCGTCGCGTCCTCGGGTGCGCCGTCGGGGATGTCGGCCATGTTGGAGTCGAGGTCGTGGCGCTCGTTGTAGGGCACCGACTCGTCGTCCTGGTAGAGCACGCCCATGTACTCGGTGTCGTCGTCGCTGATCTTCTCCAGGGCCGCGTCCCTGTCGTTCGAGTCGTGGTCGGTCTCGTCGAGGTCGACGATCGTGTCCCGGAAGTAGTCGTAGGTGTCGACGTCGTTGAACGTCACGCACGGGCTGTAGACGTTGACGTAGCCGAAGCCGTCGTGTTCGATCGCCTGCTGGACGAGTTCGGCGTGGCGCTGGGCGTCCGAGGAGAACGACTGGGCGACGAAGCTCCCGCCGGCGGCCATCGCGAGCGCCTTCGGGTTGACCGGCTCCTGTTTCGGCCCGTCGGGCGAGGTCGCCGTCTCGAAGTCCTCGCGGCTGGTCGGCGAGAACTGGCCCTTCGTGAGGCCGTAGATCCGGTTGTCCATCACGACGTAGGTCATGTCCATGTTGCGGCGAACCGCGTGGACGAAGTGGCCCGCGCCGATGGAGTAGCCGTCGCCGTCGCCGCCCGAGACCATGACTTCGAGGTCGGGGTTCGCGCTCTTGACGCCGATGCCCACCGGCAGGGCACGGCCGTGGACACCGTGGAGCGCGTAGCTGTGCATGTAGGTGCCAATCTTGCCCGAACAGCCGATACCGGCGACCACGAAGGTGTTGTCGGGGTCGTTGCCGGTGTTCGCGAGGGCTTTCATCATGCCGTTCATCGTCCCGAAGTCGCCGCATCCGGGACACCACGTCGGCTGCTTGTCGGATTTGAAATCCGTGAATCTAACGTCTGAGCTCATGTGGGGACCTCCTGTGGCGTGTCGAGTTTCTCGGTGATCCGCTCGGCGAGTTCGTCGGCCTTGAACTGCACGCCGTTGTACTTGTTGATGCGTTTGACGCGGGTAAGGGTGTCGTGTTCGAGCACGTCCGCGAACTGACCGGTCGCGTTACACTCGACCACGATGACCTCTTCTGCCTCCTCGAACTCCTCGGAGAGGTCGGGCCGCGGGAAGAGGTAGGGCACCGAGAGGAACCGAACGGAGACGTCGGCCTCTTCGAGGAAACCGATCGCCTCGCGCATCGCGCCCTCGTTCGAGCCCCACGAGACCACGAGGGTGTCGGCGTCCTCGTCCCCGAACTCGCGGTAGTCCCACTCCTCTTCCTCCTGAGCGGTCCGAACCTTCTGGTTTCGCTTGTCGACCTGCTCGATACGGACGTCGGTGTCCTCGGTCCGCCGACCGAGTTCGTCGTGTTCGAGCCCGGTCGTCATGTGCGCACCGCCCGAGGTTCCGGGGAGGGTGCGGGGACTGACGCCGTCGGCGGCGGGGAAGTGTGGCTGGAACTGGTCCTTGTCGTTGAGCCACGTGTCGATGTCGCTCTCCTCGACGAGTTTCCCGCGGTCGACCTCGACCGCGTCCATGTCGAACTCCTCCGGCTCGTAGGTCTGTTCGGTGACCGAGAGCGCCAGGTCCGCGACCAGGTACACCGGCGTCTGGTACTTCTCCGCGAGGTTGAACGCTTCCACGGTTTTGTGGAAACACTCGGCGACCGTGGTCGCCGAGACCACGAACCGGGGGATCTCGCCGTGGCCGCCATAGAGCAGCATGTCGAGGTCGCCCTGTTCCTGTTTGGTCGGCATCCCGGTCGAGGGACCCGAGCGCATCACGTCACAGATCACGAGCGGGGTCTCGCTGGTCGCGACGAGGCCGAAGGTCTCGGCCATCAGGTCGATCCCCGGTCCCGAAGTAGCGGTCATCGAACGCGCGCCGGCCCGCGCCGCGCCGAGCGCCATGTTGATCGCCGAGAGCTCGTCCTCGGCCTGCATCACGTGGCCGCCGTAGCGTTCGATCTTGCCCTTGAGGTACTCCATCACGTCCGTCGCGGGCGTGATGGGATAGCCCGAGTAGAATCGACAGCCAGCGGCGATCGCACCCATGCCGATGGCCTCGTCGCCGTTCAGGAGGACGTAGTCGCTGTCGGTGGTCTCGACGTCGTAGCCGAAGTCGTCGCGGTCGTACTCCTCCTGGACGTGTTCCTCACCGAGCCGAGCGGCCTCCTTGTTGTTCTCGACGATCGACTGGCCCTTGTTGCCGAAGCGCTTTTCGAGCGCCTCGTCGAGGTTCTCGATCGGGAAGTTCGCCACCTCGCACGCGGCCCCGAGCGCCACGATGTTCTGCATGATCGCGCCGCCGGCGTCCTCGGCGAGCGATTTCAGCGGCACGGGGAGGTCGATCATCCCCTCGGGGGCCTCGAAGTCCTCCATCATCGTGCGCTCGCCGTCGTAGATGATGATCGAGCCCTCGTGGAGTTCGTCCATGTTCTCCTCGACCGTGCGCTGGGTCAGCGCGATCAGGATGTCGAGCCGGTCGACGACGCTCTCGACCTGCGCGGTCGAGCTCCGGACCTTGTAGGCCGTATAGCCCCCCCGGATGCGCGAGGCGAAGTCCTTCGAGGTGAAGACGTGTCGGCCCGCGCGCGAGAGCGCTTGGGCGAAGATCTTGCCGGTGGAGTTGATCCCGTCGCCGGCTTCCCCGCCGATGGCCCAGTTTAGATCGTCTGGCATGTGCTTGAACCGCGTACGCCATCTGCGGAGGAAAAGGCTTCGGAACACTGACCGAAGTCCCTTTGGCCGAAACCCACCGAGACCAGCCATGGAACCAACACCGACGACCGTCGAGGGGGTTCGCGACGTCGGCCCGGACACCGTCGCGCTCGACCTCTCGACGCCCGCCGGGTTCGACGCCCAACCGGGCCAGTTCGTCAAACTCACGCTCGACGTCGACGGGAAGTCGGAGTCGCGCTTTTACACCCTCTCCTCGCCCGAGGTCGCCGAGACCTTCGAGGTCACGGTCGGGATCGACCCCGACGGCGACCTCGGCCCCCGACTCGCGAGCCTCGAACCGGGCGAGGAGATCGAGGTCGCGGGACCGTTCGGCAGCGCCCACTACGAGGGGGAATCGTCCATCACCGTGCTCGCCGGCGGTCCGGGCGTGGGCCCCGCCGTCGGGGTCGCCGAACGCGCACTCCACGACGGCGGCGCGGCGAGCGTCGTCTATCGCGACGACGACCCCGCCCACCGCGAGCGCCTCGACGCGCTCCGCGAGTCGGGCGCGTTCGTCGCGGTGCTCGACCCCGAAACCGACCTCTCCGATGCCGTCGCGGACGCGCTCGAAACCACCCCCGACGCCCAGGCGTTCGTCTACGGTTTCGCCGACTTCCTCGACGTCGCCACCGAGGCGCTCGCGGCCGCCGGCGGCGACCCCGACGACGCGAAGGTCGAGAACTTCGGGTAACCTGCCCCCACCTCTCGAACGCCCACCTTTCACGTCCCCACCTTTTGCTGCGGTCGGCCGCGAAGCGGCCTCCCTGGCAAAATGTGGATCAAAAGCCTCCTCCTTCCCTCCGGTCAGTCGTCGGCCCGCTCGCTCCCTCCGGTCGCTCGCGGTACAACCCCTACGACCCCGCGACCACCCCACACCGCAACCGCTTCCGCCGAAGCCCTCGGCTGCGAGGCGCGAGCGAAGCGACGCGCCTCGATACGAACGGGGAACGAAGTGACCCGTGAGCCGCGCGCCTCGCCCTTCATCCGCCAGGACTGCTCCGCTGGCCGCCCCGCACCCGCCACCGCCCCGCGACCGCCGGCCGCACCGCGGTGGCCGCCGCCGCACCGCCGCCACCGTGCCGCTACTCGGCCGACCCGAAGACCCGAGATCGAGCGGAACGGTGGGTTGATAGTCGGGCCGGTGGTATGTCACACATGAACGTTCGCGACTGGCAGGATATCCTCTCGGATATCACGGAATCGGGTGCGGACGCGGGTGGCTGGCGCGCGGTCGCGGGAAATCGGGCTTCCGGTATCGGCGAGGACATGTACCTCGGCCACCCCTCGGCGGGGGTCTACCAGCTCAAGACCTACGCCAAGAACCCCTTCGAGGTCCGCGGCGTCGGCACCCGCGTGGCCCGCCGGATCGACGACGACCTCGACTCACTCTTCCCCGACGAAGACGCGGGCCGCTTCGGCGTCCAGTCCCCGATGACCGACGAGAACGAGGCGACCGAGGCCGCTCGCGACCTCGAAAGCGTGCTCGAAGCCCACTCCGACGCGCCGACGACCCCCGGTGACCTCTTCGAGGACGTGATGGGCGCGCTCGACAGCCCCGCCTACGGCCCGATGGAACACGATTCCTACGGGCGGCCCGACGGACTCGACGAGCTCTCGGGGACCTTCGAGGAGGCCGAACGCCTCCTCAACACCGAACTCGACGACCTCGTGGACGCCGACGAGACCAACCGCGGATTTCAGTAACCCGCGGCCCCTCGATCCCCCCAGATGACCGCCGAAACCACCATCGAAGCCTACTACGACGCCCTCCGTACCGGCGACCCGCTCCCGCCCTTCTTCGACCTCGACGAGTCGAACGTCAAGTTCGGCATCGGCGAACGCCTCGTCGGCGAGGAGATCGGGGAGGGACTCCGCGAACAGACCCGCACCACCCGCGAGTGGACCGTCGAGAGCCACACCCTCCGCGTCACCGAACACGACGACGTCGCGTGGTTCTCAGATCGGGTTCGAATGGCGTGGACCGACGACGAGGGCGAGCGCCACGACCACGAGACCCGCTGGAGCGGCACCCTCGTCCACGATCCCGACGCCACCGACGCGGACACCGACTGGCGATTCGTCGGGATGCACGTCAGTCTACCCGGTGAGGCGTGATGGTCGGGCCCGTCTCGCGCGAGGAGCGCCTCAGCGTCTCCCGTCGCCTCAAGATCGGGTTCGTGCTCCTCGTCGGAGCCTCGGCCGGCCTCATCACGTTTCAGGGCGATCCCACACTCCCCGTGGTCGCGCTCGCGGTGCTGGTCGGGCTAGTAGTAGGGGTACTCCTCGTGTTGTTCGCCTTCCCACAGGGATTCGCCTTCCGGGATTAGGCCACTCGCGCGAGCCACTTCCCGGGCGCGTCGAGTTCGGCGTCCGTCGGCAGGTTCTCGGGTCGCTCCCAGACGACGCTCGCCGCTTCGAGCCCGCGCGCGTCCACGACGTCCTCGAAGAAGGCCTTCCCGCGCTCGTACTGCCGGCGTTTCATTCCCATCCCGAGGAGTCGGCGCACGAGCTGTGAGACCGGCCCCTTGCCGCCCCGGCGGGCCTCGACTTTCCGCCGGAGGTCCTCGTACTCGTCGTCGAACGCCCGGTCCATCAGGAGTTCGGCGTAGCCCTCGACCGCGGTCATCGCGGCGTTCACTTCCCGAAAGGCCTCGCGGTCGATGCTGCCCTCGCCGAGCGCCGCGACGCTGCGCTCCATCCGGTCCTCGAGGTGGCCCGAGAGCCACGGTGCGGCCCCGAACTCGGCGGCGTGGGTCACCTCGTGGAAGGCGATCCACCGGCGAAAGCGCTCCTCGGAGACGTCGAGTTCGTCGGCGACCCGGACGATGTTGGGGTGGACGAAGTAGAGCGCGTGGTCCTCAGCGGGGGCGTCGGCGAGCAGGAGCGGGTCGTACTGGCCGAGGACGTTGTTCGCGAGGAAGGAGAGCGCGACCGTCATCGAGCCGGTGTTGAGAACGCGCGCGAATCCCAGATCCGGCGCGAAGCCCCGGGTTTCGGTTTCGAGGGTGCCCATCACGCGCTCGAACGTCGCGATGTTGGCGTCGACCCAGTGGTGGCGGTTCTGGACTTCCACCACGTCCGGGAGGTCGAACTCGACGGCCGAGACCTCCTGGATCCGGGTTCTGGCGTCGCGCACGTCGCGCGCGTAGCCGGAACGGGTCGCTGCCGAAAGCGAGAGGTCACCGGGGTCGACGGCCGAGCGCGCCGCTCGGGTGACGGCGTTCCAGTCGATCAGGCCCTCGCCGGAGGCCTCGGCGACCGCCCGCACGCTGTCGTAGAGGTTCACGCTCGATCGAGGCCCCGACGAACCAAAGCGTTTCGCCCTACAGCTCCTCGAACTCGTTCTCGACGTCGTCGTCGCCGAGATACCACCACGCGGCCAGCGCGAGGAGGCCGACGACGAACAGGAGCAAGAGCGTACCGCCGATGCCGCGACCGCTGTCCGTTTCGACATCGTCGTAGTCGGGTTCGTCCTCGACCTCGGTGTCGGAGTCGATCTCGACCACCGCGCTGCCGGTCTCGGTCTCGGTTTCGCTCTCCGTCTCGCTTTCCTCGTCCTCGTCGATCTGGAGCGTGTCGCCACCGTCGGCGGTCGCCGAGTCCGTCTCGTCGCTGCCGAACGGGAGCGCGTCCTCCTCGGATTTCCCGAAGCCGAGCCGATCGCGGAGCACCTCGCCGACGTCGGAGTTGAGTTCGAGTTCGCTCTCGAACTCGTTGTTGTCGGCGTGGAGATGGAGTTCGACCAGCGTCAGTTTGTCTGCCATAACGGCGATCTGTGGGCTACCGTCTTATCCGTTTTGGGCTTGCGTACGCGATATCGGATTCCGAGGCATTCGCGCCGACCGGTTTCGAGGTGTTCATACCCGCCGACCCGGTAGACGACGGGTGAACGAGACCCAGCGGACGTTCCTCGACGACCTGCTCGAAACCCCGACCCCGTCCGGCTTCGAAACCCGCGGTCAGCGCGTCTGGCTCGATTACGTCACCGAGTTCGCCGACGAGGTCTCCACCGACGACTACGGCAACGCCGTCGCCGTCCACGAAGGCGACTCGGACGCCCCGACGGTCGCGCTCACCGGCCACGCCGACGAGATCGGCTACGTGGTTCGGGACATCGACGGCGAGGGGTTCCTCCGATTGGGCTCCATCGGCGGCGCGGACAAGACCGTCTCGCGCGGCCAGCACGTCACCATCCACACGGACGACGGCCCGCTCGCGGGCGTCATCGGCCAGGCCGCCATCCACCTCCGCGACGAACACGAGACCGCCGACATCGAGGACCTCCACGTCGATATCGGGGTCGAGACCGAGGAAGCGGCCCGCGACCTCGTCGCCATCGGCGACCCGCTGACGGTCGCGACGACCCTCGAAGCGCTCCAGGGAAGCCGGCTCGCCGCCCGCGGGATGGACAACCGCGTCGGGACCTGGGCCGCCGCCGAGGGGCTTCGACGGGCCTGCGAGGCCGACGTCGAGGCGACCGTCTACGCCGTGAGCACCGTCCAGGAGGAGGTCGGCCTCCAGGGCGCGAAGATGGTCGGCTTCGACCTCGCGCCCGACGCGGCCATCGTGATGGACGTCACCCACGCCACCGACGAACCCGCGACGCCCGGCAATCGAAGCAACGGCGTCGAGCTCGGTGCGGGTCCCGTCATCGCCCGCGGCGGGGCGAATCATCCGGTGCTGGTCGAACGGCTCCGCACGGCCGCCGACGAGGGCGAGATCGATGTTCAACTGCAGGCGACCGGCTCCCGAACGGGTACCGACGCCGACGCCATCTTCACCCAGCGCGGCGGCATCCCCTCGCTCAACCTCGGGATCCCGAACCGCTACATGCACACACCCGTGGAGGTTATCGACACCGACGACCTCGATTCCGTCGTCGACCTGCTCGGCGCGTTCGTGGGGTCGGTGAGCGGGGACGAGGATTTCGCCGTCGAGATCTGAGAGAATCACAGGTTCACTATTGCGAGCGATCTACAGATTCGTCGACGGCGAATCCCGATGCAAATGAGCGACCGCACAGCACCGCCACTGCTCAGCAACGCGCCACACACCTCCCCAGCCGACTGCGCTCCTCGCTCACTCGCTCCGCTCGCTCACTCCGGTGCTCATCCACCGTCGGAGCTTCGCTCCGACGAGCCTGCGCTCGCGCTGCTCGCGCAGACCTCGCACAGAGTCCGCGGTCGCACGCTCACGTCCGTTCGCCCACGACCGCGAGCGCGCGCCACCGCGGCCGGATTTGGGAGGGGGTCGGGGAACACCCTCCCTCCACTTCGGCCCGAAACGGTCGAGAACGGTCGGTACGTTTAAGAAGCGAACCCGGCGAGTGGGGGGCATGAGTGGACGACCCCTCGACGTGCTGGAGGCGACGCTCGGTGACCGCGTCACCGTCCGGCTGAAGGACGGCGCGGCCTACGCCGGCGAGCTCGGCGGCTACGACCAGCACATGAACGTGGTGCTCGACCCCGCGGAGGAGGACCCTGCGAACGACGCAGCGACCGAGACGGTCGAGAGCACAACGATTATCCGGGGCGACAACGTCGTGTCGATAACACCATGACGGGCTCAGGAACACCGAGTCAGGGGAAGAAGAACAAGACGGTGCACGTGAAGTGCCGGCGGTGCGGCGAGGCCTCCTACCACAAGACCAAGAAGGTCTGCGCGTCGTGCGGGTTCGGGAAATCCGCCAAACGACGCGACTACGCGTGGCAGGAGAAGGCCGGCGAGTAGATGCACGAGAAGTGCGGCGTCGTCGGCGTCTCGCTCGCCGACCGAGCCGCCGCGCGCCCGCTTTACTACGCCCTCTACGCCCTCCAGCACCGCGGCCAGGAGTCGGCGGGGATCATCACCCACGACGGTTTTCAACAGCACTCCCACGTCGAGATGGGGCTCGTGGGCGACGCCTTCGACCCCGCCGACATCGCGAGCCTCAACGGTTCCAACGGCATCGGCCACGTTCGCTACCCGACCGCGGGCAGCGTCGATAGCTCCTGTGCCCAGCCCTTCTCGGTCTCGTTCAAGAGCGGTTCACTCGGTCTCTCACACAACGGCAACCTCGTGAACGCGGGCGCGCTCCGCGACGAACTCGCCGGCCTCGGCCACGCCTTTACTTCCGACGGCGACACCGAGGTCATCGCCCACGACCTCGCGCGAAACCTCCTCGATTCCGGGCTCGTGGAGGCCGTCGAGCGAACCATGGGCAAGATCCACGGTTCCTACTCGCTGACCGTGATGCACGACGACCGGGTGCTCGGCCTCCGCGACCCGCAGGGCAACCGGCCGCTCTGTCTCGGCGAGTTGGAGGACGGCTACGTGCTCGCCTCCGAGAGCGCCGCGATCGACGCGCTCGACGGGGAACTCATACGCGATGTCAGGCCCGGCGAACTGGTGGTGCTCGACCCGGACGGGTCGGGGTATAGCACCTATCGCCTCACGACCCTCGACCACACCGCCCACTGCTTCTTCGAACACGTCTACTTCGCCCGACCCGACTCGACGATCGACGGGAAGCTCGTCTACGAGGTCCGGCGCGAGCTCGGGCGGAAGCTCTGGGCCGAGAACGGCATCGACACCGACGTGGTGATGCCGGTACCCGACTCGGGCCGGGCGTTCGCCTCCGGCTACGCCGAGGCCGCGAACGAGAACGAGGGCAGCGTCGAGTTCGCGGAGGGGCTGATGAAGAACCGGTACGTCGGCCGGACGTTCATCATGCCGACCCAGGACGAGCGCGAACGCGCGGTTCGGCTGAAGCTCAACCCGATCACGTCCACGGTCGAGGACAAGACGGTGACGCTGATCGACGACTCGATCGTTCGGGGGACGACCTCGACCCAGCTCGTCGAACTCCTCCGGGACGTGGGCGCATCGGAGGTCCACCTCCGGATCGGCTCGCCCGCTATCACCGCGCCGTGCTACATGGGGATCGACATGGCGACCCGCGAGGAGCTCATCGCGGCCGACCGGACGGTCGAGGAAGTGCGGGAGACGATCGACGCCGACAGCCTCGCGTACCTCTCGCCGGGGGCGATCGCCGACGCGCTCGACACCGAGCGAGACGACCTCTGTATGGGCTGTATCACCGGCGAGTACCCCTACGACATCGACGGGGAGCCGACGGACCGGCCGGTTCGCCAGCCCGTGATCGCCGACGACTGAACCCGCCTCTCAGTAGACGTCGTTCAGGAACGCCCGAAGCGCCTCGTTGACCGCCTCGGAATTTTCGAGGTTCGAGGAGTGGCCCGCCTCGGGGATCACC